>DLOI01000007.1:31050-31921 GCA_002477185.1 Alphaproteobacteria bacterium UBA7488
TTTCAATATTAAACGCCAACAACATTTCTTTATTGTCCCGCGCCAGTTTTGCCATATCTTTAATAGAGGCGATTTGAACGGATGGCGTCAAATTATCTGATACAACCGCTAAATTCGGCGATGATATTTTATCAGATGTTTCAATAGCCGTATGCCCACGGATAGAACCTACTTCTGCTTCGCGCATCTTCTCTGAAGGTGTTAAACGTGAAGAATCCACTTCTGCGGGTGTTGAATGTGTAGAATCAGACCTTAAAACTTCGGACGCAATAGGAGACGTTCCACGATTGTTTGTATTTTTATCCGAAGTATGCAAACCCGTAACACTTTCAACAGGTGTCGTCACTTTAACAGGATTTGAAGGACTTTTTTGAGGGACCGCAGCATTATAAGATGTATGTTCAGCAATATTACGCGGCGGAACAAAGCCATTATTCGGCGCTATGGTGTTTTTTTTTATGTCCTCAATAATTTGAGCGGGCGTGGGCAAATCGGCAGCATACGCCAATCGGATGATGAGCATTTCCAATGCTTTTAGCGGATAATCGGCTTGCTTGACCTCTATGATACCTTTTAACAACATCTGCCANNTGCCATACCGCCGTTAACGCCCCCATTGACAAATTATCGGCCATTTCTTTGCCACGGACACTTTCGGCTTCGGGTACCGTTACATCTTTCAACAAATCGGGTACGACTTTAATGCGTGTTAACCAATGGGTCAATTCCAACATATCTTGCGCGATAACTAACGGGTCTGCCCCGAATTCATATTGGGTGCCAAGCAATTCCAAAGACTTAGCAATATCGCCTTGCATTACGGCTGCGTATAAATCAAACAAACTTGTCCGGTCGGCAACACCTAACATTT
>DLOI01000007.1:31940-32398 GCA_002477185.1 Alphaproteobacteria bacterium UBA7488
TGATGGCTTGGTCTAATAATGATAAAGAATCGCGAACCGACCCATCGCCCGCTTTTGCAAGCAAATGTAAAGCTTCTTCTTCGGCCTTTGCCCCTTCCAAATTTGTAATTTTCGCCAAATGGGCCGTCAAGGTTTGTTCATCCACGCGCCGTAAATCAAACCGTTGGCAACGAGACAAAATCGTAACGGGCACTTTGCGGATTTCCGTCGTCGCGAAAATAAATTTAATGCGTTCGGGAGGCTCTTCCAATGTTTTTAAAAGTGCATTAANNAAGCTTGGCGCGACAACATATGGACTTCGTCAATAATGTAAATTTTAAAACGCGCCGAAACGGGGTTGTATTTGGCCCCTTCGATAATTTCCCGCACATTGTCAACGCCCGTATTTGAAGCGGCGTCAATTTCAATCACGTCGATGTGAGCATCATTGGCGATATCAACACAATGGCGGCATTTCG
>DLOI01000007.1:32435-33734 GCA_002477185.1 Alphaproteobacteria bacterium UBA7488
TGGCAATAATGCGCGCCGAACTTGTTTTCCCGACACCGCGAATGCCCGTCAGCATATAAGCATGCGCCAAACGCCCCGACGCAATGGCATTTGTAATTGTGCGCACCAACGCCTCTTGCCCGATTAAATCATCAAAAACCTGAGAGCGATATTTGCGTGCCAATACATGAGAAACAGGAGCGTTCATTTTTACCTTAAAATCATATCTCGTTTTAAACTTTAAACCCCTTCAATTTTCATTTTTATCTTAAGCAGCTGTGGCATATTTTCGAACCTTTGTCATGTCATGGTGTAAAATGCCAAAAAATGAAAAATTCAAGTTATTTGCATTAAGGGCGCTATTGATATATTTTCAATTTATGCCCGTATATTCATATGAATCCAAATTGCCGCTGTCCCATAAAACAAATAACTTAAGTGGAAGGCGCACGACCTGTTCAAATCAAGCTGGGCTGCTTTCTTCCGAACCTGACCCGCTGGCCTGAAAAAACACCCGCGGCCTTCCATGTAAAACAATACCTGCCTTCAAACACAAAGTCAAGCAAAAATGTTTCCGATTTTTTTAGTGGCGGGATTATGCAATTTTTTGTGTGCCTCCGCACGACATTTAATCCGTCTTCAACCCGCACCATTGTCCGCTTGCAACACGTGTTTCAGGGTTGCATATCCCCGTACACTTACCGCCGTACCACATGTTAATATTGCCAGGGTAATCACACGCATAACAGTTTCCCATCCAATTAGCCAACGGTTTTTCGGGCGGGCAATCTTCCAAAAGGCAATATGGGCCGCGTTGTACACGGTTCGGGCACACAGCCGTACAACGCGCATTTTCGAGATAAACGACGCCTGCCTGAGGGTCATCACAGGACAAACATTTTGTTCCCCACCCATCTACCAACGGCTTATCAGGCGGGCAACAGACCATTTTGTTAGAATCTCCCCATTTACGGCAACATTTGCCGTCAGACAAATTCAAACAACAAAATCCGTTTAATATATTTTCAACGTCACAGCACATGTATTTTGTCGTATCATAATCCCGAACGCATTTTTGGCTGCGGGCACAAACGGAACGGCATTTGCCTTCGATACATTTTCCGCCGCATGGATTATCACAATCGGCATCTATTTCACACGGCTTATTTTGCGGATTCTCCAGCTCGTCACCGGCTAAATCATAAGCAAAGTCAAAATCCATGCGTTCAACATACGCATCAGTTGAGCAAATCGCCGAATCATTTTCATATAAAGCCATATTTACATACACAGCACTGGGCAACATCCATCCCGATTCGC
>DLOI01000007.1:33793-37665 GCA_002477185.1 Alphaproteobacteria bacterium UBA7488
AAGCGTAACCGTTTTTCATGCGTTCAGGTAATTCGTCAAAGTTCAAATCTTCATTGTTCGTCAGATATTGTTGAGAAATCAAAACGGCATATTTGTTCATTTCATCTATGATTTCATTAGCCCGATACCTCATCAGAGCTTCACGATACCCGATTAACCCGCTAATGGACAAAACTCCAATAATTGCCAAAACCGCTAACATTTCGGTCATTGAACGACCTTTTTCTTTTTGTACTATTTTTTCAAATCTAAAGTGTTGTTTACCATTAGTCATAATATCTCCCTTGTTTCAATCTAACGAACGTTAGTTTGCATTATAAAGTATATTTTCATTATGTACAAGAAAAAAATATAACATTTTGAAATACCAATTTTTTTTAAAAATTTAAATGATTAGATTTCGTAAAACTTTGTTTAAATTTAACGTTCGTTAGATTGCAACATATCTTAAGTTTAATTATAATTTAACCGGCCTACTTATATTGGCGTTCATTTAATTTTCTTTGCAATTCTTTATTTGTCTGCATTAATCGTGCTACACGTCGGCGTAAATATTTTTGTTCCTTTATCAACGGTTCTAATGCACGGGCAATTTGTTTTTTTATTCTAGCGTTTTCCAACTTAACAGCTATCTGATAATAGCCTCGTGATGTGGAAGCCTCTCTTTCTTTAGCATAACTAAGGGCATCCCTATGCGTAAAATCCATGAGTGTAACATCTACACGCGGGTGGTTAGCGATTTGCATGATAATCTCTTCATTAGGAAAATTTGCAGAACTGCGTATAACCTCACGAATTAAAACGGTTTCACCCGTAGAATCGCGTGCATTTAAATTAACCCGCTCATCGTATAAAAATTGCTCAAAAATTTCTTTTTGACGTGTCATATAAGCAAAAAACAACGCTGTCAACTTTAAACGTTTATCACGGATTTCGGGGTTGAAACCTTTAACGGAACGGATAACTTCTACCGTTTTTGCATCAGGGAATTTTTGGCGCAACGCCTTAATCATTAATGTTTCGCCTTCGGCATCGGTTAAATTGACCAATTCAGCAGCGGATGAGGCTTCCNNAAGCCAATATTGCAGTCAATTTATCATTGTCATGTGCCTCTATAGCCTTTGCAGCGTTTTCAAGAAGTGCTAATAAATCGGAAGAAGATGTATTTTGCGCGCACATAAATTTATCCTTTCGTGAATTTATTATAAATATATCACAAAATAAGGTCCACAGCAATAAATAAAAAAATAATATGGTTAAAATAAAGCGCCCAAATGTGCTTCCCTGCCTTTAAAATGACTTGATTACAATTACATTGTTTGATATGATGGCATGCATAATGACAGAAAGGATACCCAACATGAATATGCTCAATACGATTAAAGAAAAGGTTCAATCGGCCTATAACGCAAACGGATTTGAAAATGCCAATACGTTGGTTCGTTTGTCCGATCGTCCTGACATCAGCGATTATCAATCAAACGGCGCATTGGCTTTGGCCAAAGAATTAAAACAAAATCCGCGTGCCATCGCCGAAAAAATTGCCGACGTATTGCGCAGCGATTCATTTTTTGAAACTGTTACCGTTGACGGCCCCGGCTTTATTAATATGAAAGTATCCAATGATGCCTTATCGGAATTAGCTTACCGTGTTTTAGCAAATGATAAGGGTGGCTATGAACGCGACAACGCCCCGAAAACGGTTATCATTGATTACAGTTCACCGAATTTAGCCAAAGCCATGCATGTCGGGCACTTGCGTTCAAACGTAATCGGCGAATCCATTAAACGTTTGATGCGCTTTACGGGCGATAAAGTCATCGGGGACAACCACATCGGCGATTGGGGCAAACCTATGGGATTGTTGATTACCNNGCTTACAAGAAAGGCAACCCGATTTGCCGTACTTTGATGATAATTTTACCGGCGATTATCCGACGGATGTTCCATTTACGGGCAAAGATTTGGAAGAAATGTACCCGATGGCCGCACAGCGGGCAAAGGTTGATGAAGCCTTTGAAACAAAAGCGCATGAAAACACAAAATTATTGCAAGACGGGCGCCCGGGGCATCGCGCTTTATGGCAACATTTCGTGAACGAATCCATTAAAGAAATGAACAAGATTTACGATGAATTTGACATCAAATTTGATTTATGGCGCGGTGAAAGTTATGTGCATGAACGTTTGGGGAAAATGGTCAAACGCTTGGAAGAACAAGGAATTGTCGTCCCCGATGACGGTGCAAAGATTATTCATTTGGGTAAATCCAAAAACGGCAACGATTTGCCGCCCATCATTATGGTCAAATCCAACGGTGCATTTATGTACGGCGCGACCGACCTTGCCACCATTGAAAACCGTATGGAAGAATTTAAACCGGATGCCATTTTATATGTTGTCGATTCGCGCCAAGGATTGCATTTTGAACAGGTATTTAAGGCGGCTCAAATAATCGGATTGGCTGATAACGTCAGTTTGGAACATTTAGGATTCGGCACGGTAAACGGCAAAGACAACAAACCGTTTAAGACGCGCGATGGCGGCGTCATGACTTTGCGCGCTCTGCTTGATTTAGCAAGTGACGCGGCGCTGAAAAAGATGAATGCCGGCGAAATGGGGCGCGATTTAACCGATGAAGAAAAGAAAACAATTTCTAAAATTGTCGGTATGTCTGCCTTGAAATTTGCCGATTTAATAAACGAGCGGACAAAAAATTATATTTTTGATGAAGATAAACTCACCAGTACGGAAGGCAAGACAGGTCCGTATATTTTATATGCTATCGTACGGATGAAATCCATATTGGAAAAAATGGGCGCCCAAACTTTAATTACGCCCGATGATAGGGTTAAAATAGCGCATCTTGCCGAACGCGGTTTGCTGTTGCGTTTATATGCAATGCCGGAAGCCGTTCAAACGGCCTATGACAACCGCGCGCCGCACGTGATAGCCGATTACTTATTTAAATTGGCGCAAGATTTCAATCTTTTTTACCACGACTGCCCAATTAAAGATGCCAATGAAGAAACCAAAAAATCGCGTATCTCGTTGACTAAATACACGTTGCATATTGCCTCATTAATGGCGGATTTATTGGGATTGCGTATACCCGATAAGATGTGATAAAAGATGAAAAAGAAATACGCCAAGCGGACCTTGGAATAAAAAGGAAGCCGATAATGAAAAACCTGACAATTGAAGATATCCAAAAGTTTGCGGATAGCATGCACGAACGTTTTATCCACGATGCAGAACCAATCGGCTCACGTGAAATGGCCTATGGACGCATGGTAAAAGTCAGTGAAGAAGTTGGCGAATTAGCGGATGCCGTTTTATCATCATTTAAACGTCAACGTGTCGATAAACCGGATACCTCTGGTGAATTAGGCTCCGAAATGGCAGATGTAATTTTAGCGGTTGCCGTCTTGGCCCGTGGCTTGGATATTAATATTGAAACAGCATTACAAGATAAAATGGAAAAAATCTTAAAGCGCAATATTTAAATATTTAAAAAAATTTTCGCGATTAAATGCTTTTGTAAAAACGGACATTTTTTTATAGAGCTGAACTAAAGCCCCTTACCTGTTCCAATCCAACACATTATCAACAAAAGCATGGGCTTTTTTCATGGATGTATGGCCGTTTGCCCCTTTAATACCCGTTTCAACGTCCACACCTATATTCGTGTCCGATGGCACTATAAGGCTGATATTATTCAAATTTTCTTTAATATTATCGGGTGTTAACCCGCCGGCGTATCCTTGAAACCTGTCCGGGAAAATAATCGGTGGCCAAGAATCTGGCAATAAGCCTTTTCCGCCCGATGAATCAACCAAAATATCAAACATGAATAACTCCGCTGCTTTAGTC
>DLOI01000007.1:37720-41139 GCA_002477185.1 Alphaproteobacteria bacterium UBA7488
CAAACTTTGCCGCCACGTCAGATTATCATCCAAATTAATTTGGATACGCCCTACGACAGGTTTTTCGGTTCCTTCATAAGTTATTGAAATCATTTTTTTAAGTTCGGTTGATAATTTTCCGTTTAAAAAATCGCGGCAAATATCACCATCCACATGCAAGGCATGGCGTAAATCTTTATAATTTTTTGAAACAAATTTTAAATAACCTTGAACCCACTTAAAGGTCGGATAAACCGCACGCCCTTGTTTTTCCCGACTAAACGGAATCCCCACTTCAATAATTTCTGACGTGGCGGCAAAGTTTGCAACCTCATCAAATGAATGTGAATCATCAAACCCCGTACAGCCAACCCGTGTTACTTGCATTATCGTTTATCCCCTTCTTTTTGCCAGCGACGCAAATAATTATAGAATTTTTGCCTGTCTCTGTCATGTTTTAATTTCCTGTCAATAAAATCGTTATATTCTTCTCTGGTTGCAACCCTTCCGAAGTCGGGCACATCAATTTCAAAAGTTTGCCCGATTTTAGCGCCCCTGAGCGGTGGGTCAAAACATTTTTTATTGATAAACTTGTGCAAAGACCTTTCAATCAAACACATGTTCGTGACATGGTTGTTGCCGCCGCCGGACAACGGCAAAATATGGTGTACATCAAACCCATGCGGGATTTTGCCGCGGCGCGCCCTTTCCAAACTGATTTTATGGGCATATTTATCCAAATACCCTTTACGATACAACCATTTGACAAATTTATGGTTCATGCGTTTTTGGTCAAATTCCTTGCGATATTTTTTTGTTACCTCTGGGGGTTGGACGGTAAATAAAAGAGTCATTTTTGAATATTATCCTGATTTAAGAGTAAGAATAGCCTGATCTTTTTGAAATAAATATAACAAAATTTTCAACGCTTGTCCACGAGAAGTTGTCAAATCCGCATCCATATTTAAAATCATTTTGGCATCCTTGCTTGCCGTCAACAACAAATCTCCATGAACGGACAAATCAGCCAAACAAAATTCTTGGAAACCACTTTGTTTAGACCCTAACACTTCACCGGCGCCGCGCAATTTTAAATCCTCTTCGGCAATTAAAAAACCGTTTTCGGTTTCACGCATGATTTTAAGGCGTGCTTTGGCCGTATCCGATAAATGGCCCGCATACAACAATAAGCAAACGGATTGTTCAAAACCGCGCCCAATACGGCCGCGCAGCTGATGCAATTGTGCTAAACCGAATCGTTCGGCATGTTCAATGACCATCAAGGTAGCCGCCTTAACATCCACGCCGACTTCAATGACTGTTGTTGAAACCAACACCGATAAATTGCCGGCGGCAAATTCGGCCATAATAGCATCTTTTTGTGCGCCTTTCATTTTTCCGTGAACCAAACCAACCTTGTCGCCGAAAATATTTTTAAGTTCCGCATAGCGTTTTTCAACCGCCATCAAATCGGATTTTTCTGATTCTTCCACCAAGGGGCATACCCAATAAACTTGCGTTTTTTTACAACCATCGGTTGTGGCATCATAAATTTTTTGAACGACTTCATCCAATTTGGACACCGGCAAAACGCGCGTGTCAATCGGTTTGCGCCCGACAGGTTTTTCATCCAAAATCGACATATCCATATCGCCATATGTGGTCAATGCCAACGTCCGCGGAATGGGAGTTGCCGTCATAACCAACAAGTCAACACCTTTTTGTTTATCGGTTAAAGCCAAACGTTGAGCAACACCGAATTTGTGTTGTTCATCAATGACAACAAGCCCGAGTTTTTGATATGAAACATCTTCAACAAATACTGCATGTGTTCCAATTAATATATTGATATTTCCATTTTTTATATCTTCTAATAGTTCATTTCTTTTTTTACCCTTTTCGCGCCCGGTCAACAATTCAACGCGCACGCCGAGGGGGTCGCAAAAACGTTTAAAAGTGGTTAAATGTTGCCGAGCCAAAATATCCGTCGGCGCCATCAAGACAGCTTGGCATCCCGCTTCAACCGCATTTAACATGGTAAATAAAGCTACAATCGTTTTGCCTGCTCCGACATCGCCTTGAAGCAGTCTGAGCATTTTGTAATCTGATTGGGCATCCTTTTTAATTTCGCTTATGACGCGAGTTTGTGCGCCAGTTAATTGATACGGCAACTGAGTTAAAAGAGCGTTTGTCAAATGTCCGTCGCCATCGATTTTGAATCCGCGTTTGCGTTTCATTTTTTGCCGACTGATTAACAATGCCAATTGATTGGCCAACAATTCATCATACGCCAAGCGCCTGCGTGCCGGATGCAACGGTGATAAATCTTCCGCCGATTTGGGGTGATGCACTTTGACTAATGATTCACGCCATGGATGAAAATTTTCTTGTTTCATAAACGGGCCGTCCAACCATTCGGGCAATTGTGGTACAAAGGGCAATGCTTGATGTACGGCCTTTGCAATAATTTTGCCGGACAAACCTGCTGTTAACGGGTATACACTCTCATATTCGGGAATTTTATCCAAATCCGAAACAATGTAATCGGGATGCATCACTTGAATTTTGCCATAATTAAGTTCAATTTTGCCCGATATCCAACGCAACGACCCTATTGGCAAAGCCTCTGCAACATATTGCTTATGGTAATTGAAAAAGACCAATTCAATCGGCTGAGCGCCGCACATGCCCAGCACCCTGTATGGCACCCTACGGGATGATGGAATAACATGTTCGGCAACTTCCATGCAAAAAGTCCCAACTTGTCCGGGAACAAAAGTATCAAAGGATTTTACAAGACCTCGGTAGTTCACCCCACTGGGCAAATGCCATAACACACCTACAATATAAGAGCCGGCCAATTTTTTGATTAATTTAGCAAACTTTGGCCCTATTCCGGATAATGACGACACATCCTTAAATAAAAAATTTAAAATCGGCGGCCGCATCATATCCCCTTAATTCATCGTGTTAATTTTTCGAACAGACGTTCTGGGCGCAGGAGATTTTTGAGCATTTGCGTTTTGATTTGCCGATGTCATATTTGCTCTTGATTTTACGGTTGCTTTCTTAGTTTTTGATGCAGATGCTGCGGCTTTTTTGGCTTGTACATTTTGCGCTTGTTTCTTTTTAACCTTCAACATCGGCAATTTAGACCCTTCGCGCGGTTTTAACAACCGTCCGTCAGGCATTTTTACACTGCCGTCAGCATAAACGGTTGCTTTAAATATCGGCAAATGTGAAAATGTATCCAATACTTCGCCGCACGATGCTTGCGGATTTTCTTTTTGTTCTTTAAATGTGCCGAATTTATATTCCGCGTATTCGCGCACAGCCTTTCTTTCATCGGCATCGGTTTGCGCTTGGTTGGCAATTATACGGCTGGCAATTAATTCATAATCATCCAATTTGCCACCCGCATCACAAGCCAACGCCAACCC
>DLOI01000007.1:41181-41388 GCA_002477185.1 Alphaproteobacteria bacterium UBA7488
GAGCCACTGCTTGAAATGAAAATAATAAACAGGCAATTGTGCATATCGACATTTTTTTCATTGATTTTTCTCCTTGTAACGTTTATAAAAACAGTAAGACACATTTTTATCTTAATTTCAAGGAGAATTTTCATGTTATCCGGACCATCATTTGTACCACCCGTCGTTAAAAAAGTCGTTATCCTTTGCCATGGTTACGGAGCGGAC
>DLOI01000007.1:41414-51512 GCA_002477185.1 Alphaproteobacteria bacterium UBA7488
TTTTCATTTCAAGCAGTGGCTCGGCTTTTTTCGCCCCAAACGGCATAAAACAAATGCCTTATGGAGGCTATGAGTGGTTTTCATTGGATGATTATTCCCCTGCCGATATGATTTCGATTGATTATTTGGATAAACTTGTTGGTCGGTGCAAAGAACCCGCCGAAGAAATCCGCACCCTTATCGGCCAAGTCCAAGCCAAATATTCGTTGACAGACGGCGATATCGTTTTAGCCGGCTTTTCACAAGGCGCCCTGCTTGCCCTTTACACGGCGTTGACGCATCCTTATCCGCTGGCCGGGGTAGTCGGCTTTTCATCCGTTCCGATTGTTTTCGCCGGCTCGTTACATGCGGATGCCATTAAACGCCATATTCCGATTTTGTTAACGCATGGCACCGCTGATGAGGTTATTCCCGCCGAAGCGATGGAATTGTCAATGGGCGAATTACAAAAAGTCGGGCAATCGCCTAAATCATTTTTGGCCAGCGGTTTGGGACATGGAATCAATGAAGCTTGTTTAGACCAAATGATTTATTTTATTGACGGTTTATTCCCCACTAAATAAATTATTCATTAAATATCAGCTGTATTTTTTGCATCAACCGTTTTTGCAAAAGAGGCAGTTTATATTTAGGCTTGATATTTTGTGTATAATTTAGTAAAATCTCGAAGCTTGAAAATTTTAAAGGACAATTATGCTTCAAAAAATTAAAAATTCCCGTTTTTTTGTCAACTATAAACGTATGTGGCCGTTTGTAAAGCCCTACTGGTTTCGCTCACTAGTCGCCATTTTAATTACCATTCCCATCGGCGCGCTCGATTCGGTTATTGCGCTTGCCTTAAAACCATTTATGGATACGGTTATTATGGACAAAGGCGGTTCTACACCGTTTAATTTGCCGTTATATATTATTCCGTTGTTCATTGTTATTTTTACCGTCATCCAATCGCTGCTTGAATATTCGGCGGCTTACCTCAATACTTGGACTGGTGGCAAAATTACCATGGAATTGCAAAAAAAATTATATAGAAAATTGTTGTCCATTGACCAATCCTATTTAGACAGTACCAGTTCCGGTACGGTTTTAATGCGATTCAACGGTGATGCAGGAACGGCTTGTGCAGGATTGCTCAACAACTTAAAAGTTTTTACAACACGCGTATTTTCATCCATAACGCTTATCGGGGTTTTGTTTTATACCTCTTGGCAATTAGCATTGATTGCCATATTGGCGTTGGGTTCGTCATTATATCCGTTAACACAAATCCGCAAGAAAATTAAAGACATTGTCGCCAAAAGCATCGTTGTCGGTTCAAATGCCATGACTTCTTATACCGAAACGTATGCCGGTTCTAAGACAATAGCCTCATATAATTTGCAAAACTATCAACACAAACGCTTTTTTGATATTGTAACAATGGGTTTCAAATTGGGGATTAAAAATGTTCAAAGAACAGCATGGCTTTCCCCGATGATGCACTTTATCATTTCGCTCGGGATTGCGGGTACGATTTGGTTCGGCACATATTTAATCACGCATAAAATTATTACCCCTGGCGATTTTGTAGCATTCATGGTAGCCATGTTAATGCTCTATACGCCCGTAAAAAACATTGGCAAGAATTTTCAACAAGTTCAATTATCTTTCATGGCCATTGAACGTGTCTTTGAAATATTGGATATGCCGATTAAAATTAAGGATAAAAAGGATGCCATTGAATTGCCTCCGATTGAAAAAGAAATTGTTTATGAAAACGTATTTTTTGCTTACAATCCCGAAATCCCCGTTTTAAAAGATATTAACTTGAAAATTAAAAAGGGTCAAAAAATCGCATTTGTCGGTAATTCGGGCGGCGGGAAAACGACGATTGTCAATCTGTTGCCGCGCTTTTATGAAGTAACAAACGGCAGCATTAAAATCGACGGGCACGATATTCGGGATGTCACATTGGAATCTTTGCGTCAAAATATTGGCGTTGTGTTCCAAGATAACTTTTTATTTACCGGAACGATTCGTGATAATTTAATTTTAGGCAAATTTGATGCCACAGATGAACAAATTCATGCAGCAATCAAAAATGCTTGTTTGGAAGAATTTGTTTCGGATTTAGAAATGGGGCTGGATACCCCCATCGGCGAACGCGGTTCATTGTTATCGGGCGGGCAAAAACAACGTATCGCCATTGCCCGAGCCTTCTTAAAAGATGCACCGATTATTATTTTGGACGAAGCGACCTCGGCACTCGATAATAAATCCGAAGCAATTGTACAACAAGCCATTGATAATTTAATGCAATCGCGCACAGTGTTTGTGATTGCCCACCGTTTGTCCACCATTCAAAATGCCGACAAAATCGTTGTGTTAAATGAAGGGCAAATTGTTGAAATAGGCACGCATGAAGAGTTGCTGGAAAAAGGCGGAGCTTACAAAGCACTCTATATGGCTCAATTTAAGGACAAAAGAAAGTCGGAGGGTTAATGTTAGGTGCCATCATCGGCGATATTATCGGTTCCGTTTATGAAGCGCAAAATATTAAAACCAAAAATTTTGAATTATTTTCCGAAAATTGCCGTTTTACCGATGATACCGTTTGTACGGTGGCGATTGCTGATGCCCTTATACATCAAAAATCAGTATTTGAAACATTGCGGGCATGGGGCAAAAAATATAAAGATATTCAAAATCCGCCAGGATTTTTCCCGACGTTTTTTTCGGGTGGGTTTGCTGCCTGGTTAGAATCGGACAATCCTAAAGCCTATGAAGCCAAAACCAACGGATGCGTGATGCGCATTTCGCCGGTACCGTTTTTAATCCGGGATTTAAACACGGCATTTAAAACGGCGGCAAGCATAACAAATTTAACCCATAACCATCCTGACAGCATCAATGCAGTGTTGGCCTATGTACGCACTGTTCATATGTGCCAAAACGGTGCTCAACCGTTTGATATTAAAAATGCCCTTTCCTATTATCACGGCTACAATATGAAACGTACTGTCGATGATATCAGGCCTCAGTACAATAAATTTTACGGAAGTTGTCATAAATCGGTACCCGAAGCAATTATTTGCGCTTTGGAAGCAACAAGCTTTGAAGACGCCATTCGCAATGCCGTATCATTGGGCGGCGACAGCGATACGCTCGCTTGTATGGCGGGTGCGATTGCCGAAACGCGCTTTGGCATCCCTACAGAGATAAAAAACCAAGCGCGCACTTATTTACCAAATGAAATATTAAACATTATGGATAAAATGTATGATATGCCCGTTTTAATTAAATCAAACAACAGGCGTTCATCAAACAAATCTGATGAAAAAATAAAAGAATAATTTTACATTTTTAAAAAAAGTAATTCAGCGTTTTAAAACCGCCCTTTTTATAATTCCAATTCATTTATCCAAGCAACCTAATTGTTTTTTCAACATATAAACGGTGTATTGTTCGGCTGCAATAAGATTTTCGGTATTTAATAAGGAAGGAATGCGCGCATTATCCAAGAAGGCTGTTTGTTCTTGGATATATTTTTTTTGAACGGGATAGTCAAAAGCGGCAACCTCTTTGGCGCGCGGAGTTGAAAAGAATCGTTCATTATAGCCATTTTCCCAAGACAAGCGTGTCCTGTCCGCATCCCATAAACACGCGCTAATTCCGTCAGGAGCCTGTATGCCTGTCGTATGATTTACAACGGCATAAATGATTGCCTCAGTTTCTTCTTCGGTAATATCAAAATGGTGCCGTTTTAAAAACGCTCGAGCAATCGGTTCACATGCGGGACCGTGAGTTATGTTATATTCATCCGATTGGCGAGCGCAATCGTGCAAAGCGCATGCCAAAATAACCGGCAATGGTTTTTCTTTTTGTGCCAAAGCATAATCAATACCGAACATAACAACTTGTTCAGTATGAACCAAACCATGATAGCCGAATTTTTCTTGTTTTGTTACTTTTACAATTTTCGGCATCACATATTTCATGGCTACCTTTGTCCAATACAATTTTTTGGTTTGCATATCATCCATTTTGGTTTTTACCGTTTCAAATTGATGTATCATCTGTTGAAAAATTTCGCTATCGGTTAAAGGGCCTCGAGACATCTGACACATAGCTTCTTGTTGAATTTCTTTTAAAGCTGATTCATCAGGGAGCATTTTATACTTGATTGTCGATGCTTCCCTATCTCGGTCAAGCCGCACGACTTGTTCGGGACGAAAGGTAATATAAGATTCATTTCCTATATCTTCAAACTTATTAGCGTAACAAATACCGTCATAACCTTGGCCTTCGAAAAAACGAATCATACGTTGAGCGGCCAAATGTGCACGGTTAATTTCTTCGGCCTTAAGGCCATCTTCATCCTTTTGTACAACCTGATAAAGGTTTTCCATTAATAATTCTTTTTTCACATCCCCATACGGACGATTAAACGGATCTTCAAACATAAAACGATACAACGGCATAAAATTTGCGCGGCGGCACAGAGAATAAAATATATCCTTATATTCCATTTGATGCGCCCTTGCGAAACGAAAGCTATGCTTTAAAACGGATTCGATTCCCAATTGCCGTGCCAATAATAAACTGAAAATCATCCTTTTATAACAGTTTACAGTATGGCCACCCAAATCCGGCAAAACAATCGGATTTTTTATTTTCAAATAAACAGGTATCACCCGAGGTGTTCCCGTTTTACGGGAAATTTTGCCATTCAAGTCGTCCAATATAAATTGTTTTGAGCTTTTTTGTTCAGGTAAACTATAACTTGTTATACGGTTTCCCCTTTTTTGTAAAATCGCGTCAGCGGCATTTTTCGTTCCGAAATGGGACAGTGGCCGAAAAATTTCAAATTCCCCATTCGTTCCGTGATAAAGTGTGACAGGTTTTCCATCAGAATCAACAAGTACGTTTTCAATCGTCATTTTTTACCCGAAATTTAATAATAACCAAGATATCCGAAAATTCGAATTAATATAAAATAAAAATACTTGACAAAGTATATCAGAAAGATTTGACTATGTCAAGCCAAGAACGTGTTATCGGAATCGGAATTTTTCATAAGGATTTATAAGTTATTTTCGTCCTGTTTTATTTCCCCCTCTATTCCGACAACAATTTTGAAATTATGCTTAGATTTATTTATTCTTTCAAAACCATTGCATGAGAGGATAAAAACTTTGTTAAATACCCAAACGCGAAAATAATATCTTTTATTCTTTAATTTAATCGACATTTTTGTTCGGTATTCGGTGCCATCGGCATTTTCGATTTCAGCACTTTTGCCAAATCCAAATTTATTGTTATCAAAATCCAAACCGTATTCAATATATATGGGCATTTTATCCTTTTAAATTAACCACCGCGATGAATAAAGAGTTTTTCCTAACAAAAAAAGCTCCCAAATGGGAGCTGTTTAATTTTGGTACCTCTGGCCGGACTTGAACCAGCACTCCCTTGCGGGAAACAGATTTTGAGTCTGTCGCGTCTACCAGTTTCGCCACAGAGGCATGTGTTTTTTTGTAGACATTCACATAATACTCATTTAAAATAACTTGTCAAGTACTTTTTTTTAAAAATTGGAGATTTTTTTAATGAATCACGTAAAACCGCACAAAATTTATAAAAATATTCGCTCTGTATTTATTACTGGCGCCTCCAGCGGGCTTGGAAAAGCATTGGCTTTGGCTTACGCAAAATCAGGAATTCATTTGTTTTTATGCGGACGAGATGCCTCGCGCTTAAAAGAAACAGTGGAAATGTGTATTGCCCAAGGCGCAGCGGTGCATGCGTTTATTTTTGATGTAACGGATGCGAAAGCAGCCGAGAAAGCCATTTTAGATTCTCAAAAAATCCATCCGATTGACCTTGTTATTGCCAACGCGGGTGTTTCGGCCGGCGTTTTAGGCGTTCCGGAAGATGGTGCCGGTACACGTAAAATCATGAAAACAAATATTGAAGGGGTCATTAACACGGTTTTGCCAGCCNNACAACGATTCGGACAAATTGCCATTGTTTCATCCATAGCCGGGTATCGCGGCATGTCCAGTTGTCCTGCTTATTCGGCCTCTACAGCGTGTGTCAAAGCATGGGGCGAAGGGTTGAGAGGTCTGTTAAAACCATATAACATCGGCGTCAGCGTGATATGCCCGGGCTTTATTGAAACGCCGTTGACCGATAAAAATCAATTTAAAATGCCTTTTATTATGCATGCAGAACACGCTGCGCGTTTAATAAGACGCCGTTTGCGGCAAAATCCCGCCATAATTGCTTTTCCGTTTATTATGGCGTTCGGTGCTTGGTTCGGTTCAGCACTGCCAAGTTTTATTATTTTACCGATTATGGGACTGTTCCCCCAAAAAGAAAAATAACCGAATAAAACAAATCAATAAAGCGGAATTTTGACCTTGCATTGTCTTGCGTTTTTTGTTATAACACTTACATAGTTAAGTATCAGTTCATGAAAGGACAACATATGGCGAAAGATAAAAATGACCCGCAAGACGAAATGATCCGCTTGCAACAACAAATAGCAGCCCGTGAAGTTGATGAAGAATTGCAACGCGAAAAAATGCGCGCTTTTTGGGAAAAATATCGTTATGTCATTTTTGGCGTTATCATTGGCGTATTGTGTGTTACAATTGGCGCCGAATTATATCAAACGTGGAAAACTAAAACTTCCTTAAAAGAATCGGATGCATTTGAAAATGCCGTTATTTTGTCATATACCGGTGAACAAGCCAAAGCCTTGGAAGCATTGGGCGAACTTTCCGAAAACGCCCACACGGGTTATCAATATTTGGCCGATATGAAAATCGCAGGCATTTTATTCAGTCAAAATAAAGATGCAGAAGCGTTAAAAATGCTCAAAAAAGTGATGGATTCATCCGCACCAAAACAATTAAAAGCGGTTGCAACCATTTCGTATGTCGGCAACCAAGTTGACACGGGCGATATTAAAGAACTTCAAGGATTATTGGAACCGCTTATTAAAAAGCCTTATGGTTTTGCAGGTTCGGCAGCCGAATTGTCCGCGGTATTGTACTTACGCGAAGGCAACAAAGAAGCCGCCATTAAAGTATTGCAAGAGGCTGTGAACAGCAATTTAACCTCCCCCGTTGTGAAAGAACGTTTAAAAGAATTAATTGTCGTGATTGAGAAGTAAAATGAAAAAAATAATTTTTCTGATGTGTTTGGGGCTATTGGTTGCGGGGTGTGCGGATGATAAAAAATATGCACCTAAAGAGGGCCGTATTGCCGTATCCGAAATTTTAGACCCTGCTTTGCCCAAAGCGACCAACAATTCGGAAATTATTTTGGGAGAGCAAGAAAATGTAACATTATGGCCCCAAACAAATGCAACCGGGCAAAACCGCATCCCATACGGTAAAATTTCACAAAATCCTAAGCAAATTTGGTCAACCAATATCGGTAAAGGGTTAAATGCCGACCGTTGGAAATTGTCCGAACCGGTTGTTGCAAATGGTATCGTGTATGCGCTTGATGCCGACTTTAATTTGTCTGCCATTCGTTTAAGTGACGGCAAACGTTTGTGGAAAAAGGAATTGCCACTTAAAAATCCGACGGCTATACGCAATGTGGGCCTTGCCTATTCATATGACAAATTATTTGCCGTATCGGGCAACGGAACAGTGATGTGTTTGGATTTAAAGGGAAATATTGTTTGGCAAAAAGAATACAAGTTGGCTTTTCGTTCAGCACCGACAATTTATCAAAATTTAATCTATTTAATCGCTGCCGATAATGAGTTGATATTGCTTAAAACAGATAACGGCGCCATTAGTTGGCGTTATAAGGCCATGGCCGTTACAACTAATTTATTGGGTATGGGAACGCCCGCGATTTACAAAAAAGCCGCCGTTGTCCCGTTTTCAAACGGCGAAGTCATCACGTTTGACGTTAATAGCAAACAAGTTGTTTGGTCTGAATATTTATCCTCCGCTCGCGCATATAATCGCATTTCTGAATTGACGCATATTTTATCTTCGCCCGTTATTGCCGATGAAGTCGTATATTTAATCGGCAATGCAGGTAAAATGGGTGCCTATGACTTACGTCGCGGTAAAGAAATTTGGTCACTGCCAATGGGCGGGAATTCCACACCTGCCATAACGGGCAATACGTTGTTTGCGATAAACAATCAAAATATTTTAGTGGCCTTGGATAAAAAGACGGGCAAATTATTTTGGGATTTGCCGTTGCGTTCCAACGAGAAAAAAGGTTCAACGCTTTGGAAAGGTCCTATACTTGCCGGTGATAACGGCGTTGTTGTTTCCAGCAAAGGCGATATTTTATTTGTTGATTTAAAAACGGGTCAGGAAGTCAAACGTATTGAAGGCAATGGCATTTCCGTGTCGCCTATATTGGTGGACGGTACACTTTTGCTCTTAACCGACGAAGCTGATTTAATCGCTTATAAATAAGGATACATGATGAAAACGAATCGCATGACGGAAAAAACAAAAACCCGCCGCCGTACTACCGAAAAATTAAGCCAAAATAAAAAGCATCCGTTAAATGCCCACGCAACGACGGGTAATAATCACCTAAAATCCGGAAAAGAAAAAAAATTCATAAACACCGGGAATAAAATACAGCCCGATAACGCAGCCTTACATAATTGGGCGGCTGATTTGTTCCAAGATACGCGCCGTTTAAAAACGATTGCCGTTGTCGGGCGTACGAATGTCGGGAAATCGACCTTTTTCAATCGCTTGGTCGGCAAAAAATTAGCAATAGTCCATGACCGTGCCGGCGTCACGCGCGACCGCAAGGAAGCCGTCGGGCATTTATATGATTTGGAATTTCGCCTTATTGATACGGCCGGTTTGGAAGAAACAACCTCATTGGCACAAGCGATGTGGAATCAAACGGAAACGGCCATCGCCGAANNGATATCGTCATCATGGTTGTGGATGCACGCACGGAATTAACCATACTGGATGAAAAATTGGCTAAATCTTTACGTAAATTGGACAAACCCGTTTTGTTAGTCGCCAATAAATGCGAAGGGCAAGCTCAAACCGATGCACTGGGACAATTTTACCGATTAGGACTGGGGGAACCCATTGGATTTTCGGCGGAACATGGCTTAGGCCTTGGAGATTTATATGCCGTATTAAAACCGTTGTTTGAAAATGATGAAAATGTAGTTGTCGATGAAACGGCGGACGACCTGTCAAGTGATGCAGAACGTTCAAATGATAAAATTGGCAAAACGGATAACAACGCACATAAACGTCCGCAAAAACCGTTGCAACTGGCCATTGTTGGGCGCCCGAATGTCGGCAAATCAACGTTGATTAACCGTTTATTGGGGCAAGACCGCCTGCTTACAGGCCCCGAAGCGGGTGTGACCCGTGATGCAATTACCGTGCCTTTTGAATGGCGCGGGCATAAAATTTTATTGACCGACACAGCAGGTATGCGCAAAAGCGGCCGTATTGATGATTCGCTTGAACGTTTTTCCGTGTCAGATACCAAAAATGCCATTGATTTTGCCGAAGTCGTTATTTTGGTTTTGGATGCCAACTTGCCCATGGAAAAGCAAGATTTGATTATTGCCTCCAAAGTCATTGACGAAGGGCGCGCGTTAATTATTGCACTTAACAAATGGGATGACGTGGATAACCAAAGGCAAGTTTTAAATGAAATCAAAGAAAAAATGGTTACATCGTTACAACAAGTCAAAGGCGTACCCGTGTTGACGATTTCTGCCAAAACGGGTTACGGACTAGACCGTTTGATGAGCGAAGTTTTTTCAATCTATGCTTTGTGGAATAAACGTGTACCGACACATAAAATGAATACTTTCTTGCGCGAAATGACCGAAGCGCATCCGACACCCGTTGCCAAAAACGGTCGGCGCATTCCAATGAAATATATAACACAAGTCAGTGCCCGTCCGCCTACTTTTGCCATTTTTTCCAGCAATCCCGATGAATTGCCCGAATCGTATTTAAGATATTTATCCAACGGTTTGCGTGACAGGTTTGGCTTTGTCGGCGTTCCGATTCGCATCCATATGCGCAAACGTGACAATCCGTATGCCGATAAATCCCGCGGACGGCGCAAGATTGTAGCGGA
>DLOI01000007.1:51521-59115 GCA_002477185.1 Alphaproteobacteria bacterium UBA7488
CCGGCCGTGTTACTTAGAAACGCTTACTATACTCAACTTGAACCCATTTAACACTGTTTCTGAAAATAAAAAATCCCTTCAAACAAGGGATTTTTTTTCGAGCGTTATAATCATTTATTTGGACTTAGTAATAAATGCCCGCAATTTTTGTTCAAAAACAGGCAACGTGAAGACAACTTTATATGAATCCAAAGTCCGTCCCGCATTTTTTTCCATTGAATAAACCAAGGGCATAATGTCTTTTTCTTGTGCTTGCCATTTATTTATCTGATTTCTACGGATACTAAAAGCCTGGCGTAAACCTTGCGCTTCGTCATACTTTTCATTTTGTCTTGCTTTTAACTCAATTTTTTTAATTTCCGCATCGGTATGTGGCAATGCCGCTGTAATGGCGCGTCCCAAATGTGTCATTTTCATATTTTGAATGGCAACATTCTTCAACAGCAAATCATCGACAATTGATATGGCATCTGCTTCCATCTTTTGTTGTTGTTTTTCTAAAGTTTGTGTATATTCATGGTTGGCGACTTGGAGACCTGAAAGTATGCCCAATGCTGCCAGTGTGAACAACAAATTTTTCTTAAGCGTGTTTTTATTACCTTGTTCATATATTTTTTTTAATTCTTGAAGATCTGCCATAATACCCTCCATTAAATATGGTATCATTATATCTTGATTTTTATATTTTGTCAATTATTTTTTATTCGTTAATAGGATATTTAAGACGCATAATTTAAGTGTATAATCGGGTATGGCAATCCTTGAGCGTCGGTTTCACTTCTGCCAATAACCTTAAAACCCAATTTTTGATAAAATTTACAAGCTTTATCATTTTGTTCATTGACATTCAAATATTTCAATCCTTTTTCATGCATCAACCAAATTAGTAAAAGGCGCCCATATTCCATGTGGTGAAAAGCAAGATGAATGAAATACATATCGATTTTATCCTCTTCAACGGCTGACACACCATTCAATCGGTGTTTTCTTTAAGTACAAAAGTATTTTCGGGTTTAACAAAATTCAACATGGATTGTCGGTATAGAATAATAGCCCCTTCTGCAAAAAAATTATAAGTTTTGCGAACGCCCCGTTCCCATATATCAGTCACTTGTCTTTTTTCATCGGTCGAAATATCATCTTATTTCTTGTTCATATCAGGCTGTTTTTCAACATCTGTTAAATGAGCCCGCGGATGGGCATGTTCGTAAACTTCTTGTAAATGCACCATATCAATTTCGGTATAACGTTGTGTGGCCGACAAAGACGCATGCCCTAACAGTTCTTGAACCGTTCTTAAATCGCCGCCACCTTGCAATAAATGCGTCGCAAAACTATGCCTAAGCGCATGGGGTGTCACGCTTTGCGGCAAGTTCAAATAGCGCCGTATAGCCCTGACATTTCGTTGTACAACGCCCGGATTGATACGGTCTTCCCGCGTTCCGACAAACAAGGGTTCTTTGGGCAACGGATTGGGATGGACTTTCAAATATGACCGTATGGCCGATTTTACGGCGGGCAATAACGGGACAAGGCGTTGTTTATTCCCCTTCCCCGTGATTGTGAACGCATCGCTATCAAGCGGGAAATCCCCCACATTCAAACTTAAGGCTTCGGCAATACGCAACCCGCAGCCGTATAATAATGTATAAAGGGCTTTATCGCGTTTGCCTTGCCAAGGAACGCGTGCCAATTCTTCGGCTGCCGACAAAAAACGTTTCGCATCATCGGGCGTTAACGGTTTGGGCAATACTTTTGCCGAGCGAGNNCGCGAGGTGTTCGAATTGCCATAATGGCAGTATTTTCCAAAATATTATTGCGTGTTAAAAATTTAAAAAAATTGCGCAGCGCCGACATTCCTCTGGCCACAGAAGCCCTTGATGTTTTATGGTTGGCGCGGAAAACCAAATACGAACGGAAATCTTGCACCGTTAATTTTTTCAAATCGCCGATATCAACCGTTTTTTCCATATAATCGGATAAAAAAGACATAAATTCCTTCATATCCATTTGATAGGCTTCCCCCGTTAACAATGATAAACGGCGTTCAAGCGTTAAATTGTGTTGCCATTTTTCAATCAATTCAAACAAACGCGGGGTAACACTTTGATGAAAAGGCTTGTATTCTTCGTTCATTTTATGTATCCTCTTTAAAACAAGAATAAAGGATAATTTCATTTTATGCAACACCGAATAACCGTTTTATTTCCATCTCCACTGCCGTGTTATGATTACAAATCGGATGTTGAGCTGGTGCCGGGGACATTTGTTTATGCGCCGTTCGGACGTAAACAGACACTCGGCGTTGTATGGGACAAAGCGCCCGATTTAAGTTTTGATGACGCTAAGGTCAAACAAATTTGTGCCGCCTGCGAAATGGAACCGTTGCCCGCCCAAAGTATTGATTTTGTTAATTGGGTGGCAAAATACACGCTTTCCCCGCTCGGAGCCGTTTTAAAAATGGCATTAATTGCGGATNNGACACCGAAACGTTTTTCAAAAAAAAACCTCAAAAAAACCTTGTGTATTTGAAACGCCCGACCCCACCCATCAACCGATTGTTTTTTCCAACGAACAACAAGCGGCCGTTGAAACGCTTAACGCTAAAATCGGGGGCGGATTCAATGTTTCATTATTGGACGGCGTTACGGGTTCGGGCAAAACGGAAGTTTATTTCGAAGCCCTGTCAAATGCATTAAAAAAAGGCGGGCAAGTGTTGGTTTTACTGCCCGAAATCATATTAACGGCCGCTTGGTTGGACCGTTTTGAAAAACGTTTCGGTGTCAAACCGGCGTTGTGGCATTCATCCATTACGCCAAAAACGCGCCGTGATACATGGCAAGCGGTTAAATCCGGTCAAGCGCGCGTTATTGTCGGGGCACGGTCAGCTTTGTTTTTGCCGTTTAAAGAATTAAAACTCATTATCGTGGATGAAGAACATGATGCTTCATTCAAGCAAGAAGATGGCGTTTTGTACCATGCCCGCGATATGGCCATTGTGCGCGCCAAAATTGCAAATTGTCCGATAATTTTAGCATCTGCAACCCCTAGCATGGAAACGTGGTGCAATACGGTTGCAGGCAAATATGACCATGTCAGCTTGCCATCACGGTATGCCAAAGCCGTTATGCCGGATATTCAAATTGTCGATATGCGCGCCCGTGAAAAAGGCCCCGTTCATTTCGTATCGGAAACATTAAAACAGCACATAGCGCAAACATTAGCGCGGCACGAACAAACATTGTTGTTTATCAACCGCCGCGGGTATGCGCCGCTGGTTTTGTGCCGTGCGTGCGGAGAAAGGTTGAAATGTCCCCATTGTTCGGCATGGTTGGTGGAACACCGGCGTGGCGGATACGTCCAATGCCACCNNAGACCGATCGCCTGCCCCGCTTGCGGCGAAGAAGGGACAATGGTTTCCTGCGGCTCCGGTGTTGAACGCATTTACGAAGAAGTGTGTGAAGTTTTCCCCGATGCACGTTCGCAAATCGTTACGTCGGACACATTAAACAACCCCAAAGAATTTGCCGAACTATTGGATAAAATGGCAAATGGGCTATTGGATATTTTAATCGGCACACAAATGTTGGCAAAAGGGCACCACTTTGCCAATTTAACGTTAGTGGGTGTCATTGATGCCGATATGGGGTTGGCGGGCGGCGATTTGCGCGCATCGGAACGCACATTTCAATTATTGCATCAAGTTATGGGACGTGCCGGGCGCGAAAATAAAAAAGGAACGGCCTTACTGCAATCATACTTGCCCGACAATGCGATTATTCAAGCCCTGAAAAACAACGACCGCAGCGGTTTTTTAAATGAAGAAATGATGGCACGACAACTGTTAAATATGCCTCCGTTCGGGAAATTGGCCGGTATTATTATCAGTGGAAAAAATGAAGCGCAAACCTATAAAACCGCGCAAGATTTAGTTAAAACGGCACCATTTATGACGGGTGTAGACGTATTGGGGCCTGTTCCCGCCCCGTTGGCATTGCTACGCGGCAAATACCGTTTTCGGATATTAGTTAAAAGCACCAAAGAAATCAAATTGCAACAAATTTTATCCCATTGGATGACATTGGTCAAAATTCCTACTTCGGTTGATATCCGTTTGGATATTGACCCGTACAGTTTTTTTTAAATAAATTTTAAAGCTTTCAAAAGATGTTTTGACCTTTATTTCTAACTTGCATAACATCATAATCATTTTAAATAATTCACTTGACAAGAGACGAAAGGATACACAAGTTATCTAAGTAAAACAAATAACTTCATAAAAAAAGGAACAAAAGTATGTCGCAACTGTGGATGCTCGCAAAAAAAATGTTTGTTCTTTTTTTGTTTGGGGCTTTAGTAGCAATTTGGGGTCTGTATGCTATATTAATTCGCCAAAAATAAGGGGGGAAACAAATGAGTGATAATTTAATGCAAGAAGATAAAGAAATGATGAATAATGACAAGTTGTCCGTGGATGAAAAGCAAATTTTAAAACAAGAAATGAGGGAAGCTTTTGATGAATTTCCCATTGAAATTAAACAACGCATTTTGGATACCAAAAAAGAAAAATTAAGAACCCTTTATATGATTCAAGGGTGGGCAAAAGAAAACGGGCATGAAACGTTATCCGATTTATTAGTCCGTAAAATTGCGCATAAAGAAGAAAAAATTTCTGAACTTGACAAAAAGCTTCAGGCCTAGAATCTATGGAGGGGAAAATGTCCGAACAAACAAAACCATATCGTAAGCAAGACTACGCTTTAGGCAACGGCCTTTTCCTTTCTGCCAGACAGGTAGCCGTGTTAGAGCAATTAAATCTTGGACTTGCAAACAAACAAATTGCACACAATTTAGGCGTTGCCGAACCGACCATTAAAATGCACATCAGCGCGCTTTTGCGGGCATTTAATGTACAAAATCGGGTACAGGTATTGTTAAAGGCAAAAGAAATGGGTTTTATCTGAACACTTATTAAAGATATGATCAGCCCCGAAAGGGGCTTTTTTTTATGCCCCATTCATTTTAGAGTTTTCATAATAAAACAAAAATGTTATGATACTGGCATGAAAAACAACATCTTTTTTAATTTTATTGTTTCGGTTATTATTTTTATCGGCTTTTTTTGTTTGGGCTATGGGGCATATAATGCCCTTTTAAAGCCCGAACCTTTAAAAAAAGCAACTTTGTTTGTTTTCCCCCATTATCAAAAAAATAAAGCGTTTGATATGCATTACGGNNTACTACCGTTACATTTTTCCGGCCTTGCAACAGATGTTTTTGAAACACGGCTATAAATTAGCTACCCAGGATATTCATCCGATGAATGAAAGCGATTTGATTTTTATTGCATGGCCATATGCACCAAAACCGCCGCNNTTTTAAAAACCATGTCGTGGCCTTATGGCTTTTCGAATCGCCAATCGGCATAAAAATGCCGTTAGATGAAGAAGATGCACTCAAGTATAATAAAATTTTTACCTACAACAAAATAATTGCCGACGGGAAAAAATATATTCATCTATATGATCCGTACCGATTTGACGTTTGGGATTTAAGCGATGACGATATCAAAAATAAAGATTTATTTGTTATACAAATTGCTTCAAATTTTGTTTATCCTGCCGCTTCAAATACTATTTATGAAGAACGCCGCACGGCCACGACATGGTTTTTAAAATATCACCCTGAAGCATATACTTTATATGGCAAAGGATATTGGAAAATTTACAGGGATAAGCTGACACCCGAATTACGGGAAATTTTTGATTCCCGCTATAAAGGTATCGTGAAAAATAAAAAAGAAATGATGCGCCGCGCGAAATTTGCTTTGGTGTATGAAAATACACGGTATAATGACTATGTATCGGAAAAAATTTATGATGCAATTAATGTCGGCACTGTTCCGATATATTTAGGAGCTCCGAATATCCGTGAATATGTGCCCGAAGCATGCTTTATTGACAAAGATAAATTCGGCACCTATGACGAATTATATGATTTTATAATAAATATGTCAGACAAGGAATATATGTCTTACATTTCCTGCATGAAAGATTTTGTATCCCCTCAAAACAAAACGCGCATCCAAGACATCGACAAAGCCGTCCAAACGATTGAAAAAACGATATTTCATCAAACACCGAAGCAACAATTTATTGAAAACATCAGATGCTTTATTCAAAAGGTTTTACCTTTTTAATTCATTCTATTTCGACAAGGTCAATACAATGGCATGTCATATTGTTCATAAGACTTTGATAAACACTTAATTCCTTGACAGATTTTTTTCAAAGTAAAATTATTTGTTTGTACGTTCCAACCCATAAGCCCGTTGACGTTTCACGAGCATGCCGCTATCATGGCAAGCAATTAAACGCCCCATGTTTTTATGAGAAGCTTGCAAGATTTCATTGGATTCGGCGCGCAATTTTTCCAATTGTTCAGTCGGCAATTTTTCCCGCAAGGCCAACTCTTGTGACAAAGCATGGTGAAACCATTTCGTTAATCTATCGGTAACACCATCCTTATCATTGGCACAAGCAGTGGCTTTATCCGATAAGAAAAAGTGATTATATTGATATCGTTTGTTATCATAAACAATAAAATTTGCCAAAGCGGGATATTCTTGAGCGTCTATAACCAAACTGTGGCGCCAATTTAATGTTGATAATCGTTCACAAACACACCCGTTTTGTTTGACGAATGCCGTCATATCGCTGCGTTTATCCAATTCGCCATAATGTAAAATACTGATTTTACCTCCACGTTGTAAAAAATTCTGAGCGGCATCTAACAAATCTTGATTATTCCAATACAGGGCGGATAAATTTTCAGCTAAAATTAAAGCTTCTTTTTCGGAACTGTTTAAAAACTCTGTTGTAGCTATTTGAAACCAAAGAATACTCATTATAAACTCCCAAATAAAATATAGAAACCAAAGTGTGTTATATTATAACACTTTAAGACATTTATTTCAACACAAAAACATTATTTTTTGGATTTTAAATATCCCAAAACAGCAGTTACCGAAGCCGGTGTTGTTCCCGTCATGCGCATCATCGCCCCAATTGTAGCCGGACGGGTGCGTTCCAAACGCCCGATGATTTCCGCCGACAAACCGCCGATTTTTCTGTAATTCGTATCATAAGGGATTTTTAATGCTTCATCTTTTCTAAAAGCGTCAATATCCATTTGTTGGCGCGTCAAATATCCACTGTAGCGCCCTTCTATTTCCAACAATTCGGCAACATCTGCGCGAATTTTGCCAAGGCTGGGCCATGCACGCACCAAATCGTTCCATGTTACGTTTTGATACGCTAACATATCCAGCGGTGTCCGGCGCGTACCGTCTTGATTGATATTAAACCCCAGCGCAACAAGTTCTTTGGGCGTATGGACAATTTGCGATAGGTGCTTTTTGGCTTCTTCATACAATTTTTTCTTATTCAAAAAAGCTTGGCGCCTCTCTTCGCCAACACAACCGATATCGATACCCTTCCCGGTTAAACGCATATCGGCATTGTCCGCCCGCATCGTCAAACGGTATTCGGCGCGCGACGTAAACAAACGCATTGAATATGATTATGTTGACCCG
>DLOI01000034.1:0-5433 GCA_002477185.1 Alphaproteobacteria bacterium UBA7488
TTTATAGCCGCGTTCTTTGGCTTCGGGGAGCCCTGCAAACCATTCGCGAATCGGTGTAAACATGCCGGTATAAGTTGCCGGATTTGAGCGGGGTGTGCGCCCAATCGGGCTTTGGTCAATATCAATGATTTTATCAATATATCCCATGCCTTTAATTTTATCATAAGGCCCGGCCGGTTCGCGCGATTTGTTAATCAGTTGGTTTAACCCTTTATACAAAGTTTCAATGACCAATGATGATTTGCCGCCGCCCGATACGCCCGTTACCGCCGTGAACGTCCCCAGCGGTATATCCACCGTCACATTTTTCAAATTGTTGGCACGGGCTCCTTCAATCGTAATGAATTTGCCATTGCCCGGGCGCCGTTTTTTNNATGGAACGCATGCCCGATAAAAACTGCCCCGTCGTCGATAATGGATTATCGATAATTTGCTCAGGTGTCCCTTCGGCAACAACATATCCACCGTGGCGTCCCGCTTCGGGGCCCATATCAAACACATAATCGGCGGTGCGAATCGCGTCTTCGTCATGTTCAACAACTATCACGGTATTGCCAATATCGCGTAGGCGAGTCAAAGTCGCCAACAATTGGTCATTATCGCGTTGATGCAACCCGATGGATGGTTCATCCAAAACGTACAAAACGCCCGTTAAACCCGACCCGATTTGGCTGGCCAAGCGAATGCGTTGCGATTCGCCGCCGGATAGTGTGCCGCTCATACGATCGAGTGCCAAATACCCCAACCCGACATTGTTTAAAAACATAAGCCGTTCATTGATTTCCTTTAAAATCCGTGCCGCGATTTCTTGTTTTTGAGGGCTTAAGGTTTCATTCAACCCTTTAAACCACAACATTGCTTCGCCAATAGATACATGAGTTGCTTCGGCAATGTTTTTGCCGCCGACTTTGACGGCCAAAGCCTCAGGTTTTAAGCGCGCACCTTGGCATGTTTCACACGGCGAAGAAGCCTGATACTTTGAAATTTCTTCGCGCATCCAATCCGATGATGTTTCCATATAGCGGCGTTCCATGTTTGGGATGACGCCTTCAAACGAATTAAACATGCCTTTTTTACCATATAGTACAGCTTGTTTTGTGTCTTCGGGCAAATCTTTCCATGGTTTGTTCAAATCCAATTTAACAGATTTTATCAAAGATTTTAGTGCCGTATCATACCACATATACATATCGCCGCCGCGCCCCGACCAAGGCGCGATGGCCCCTTCGCGAATCGATTTGTTCGGGTCGGGGATAACTAAGGCCGGGTCAACATATTGGCGGAAACCCAAACCGGAACAATCGGGGCATGCCCCTTGCGGATTGTTAAATGAAAATAACCGCGGCTCCAAATCCGTAATTGTAAATCCCGAAACGGGGCAGGCGAATTTGCTGGAATAGGTGCGAATTTCGCCCTTTTTTATGCTGTTTTGTTTTGCGCTGTCTTCGTCCGTATCGGGCGCCCCGACACATTCGACATGTACCAAACCGTCGGATAAATCCAAAGCCTTTTCAATTGAAGAAGCCAAACGGCTTTCTAAATCGGGACGTACGACAACGCGGTCAACAACAATGGATAAATCATGTTTTTTGTTTTTATCCAGTGCGGGCGTCGAATCGATTTCATACATTTCGCCGTCAATTTTGATGCGTTGAAACCCTTTTTTTTGCCATTCCAACAATTCTTTGCGGTATTCTCCTTTGCGGCCGCGAATGACAGGAGCCAAAATCATCAATTTTGTCCCTTCGGCATTTTCCATAACCATGTCGACCATTTGGGATACGGTTTGCGCTTCGATGGGCAATCCTGTCGCGGGAGAGTACGGCGTACCGACTCGTGCCCAAAGCAGGCGCATGTAATCATAAATTTCGGTAATTGTCCCAACAGTAGAACGCGGGTTTTTGCTGGTTGTTTTCTGTTCAATTGAAATAGCGGGGGATAACCCTTCAATAGAATCCATATCGGGCTTTTTCATCAAATCCAAAAATTGACGTGCATAGGCCGACAAACTTTCGACATAGCGGCGTTGTCCTTCGGCATAAATCGTATCAAATGCCAAAGACGATTTGCCCGACCCCGATANNCAAAAAAAACAATTGTAAAAGACCCGTAATGACGACCAGCTTATCGCGCGGAATATCCACGTCAATGTTTTTAAGGTTGTGTTCCCGTGCCCCGCGTACTTTAATATAACTGTTATATGGTGCGCTGACAACCGATGGCATAGCCCTTTGAGAGGTGGTTGGCGCATGCGAATCTTGCGCCACATACAGCGTGGGCTGAATCTCTGCCTTTGGTGCTTCCCTGGTTTCATCACCGGGAACAGCAGGCAATTTATCTTCCAATGCCGTTGAATTGTTTAAATCTTTTACAATTGTTTTTTTTGTGTCTTTTTTTTGCATATCTTTTCGCTTTCACTCTAAGACGATGCCCTACCATCAGTCCAAAAATGCTTTAAAACATTTTTACCGGTTACTCAGTGCGGCGACGTAAATATGAATATGTCATCATCTTAAAAAATTTATAATCAAAGCATCATATCACATTCATTAGAACAAATCAAGAACATTTTAGTATGGGCTTTGCCTATAAAAAGAAATATTGACAAAAGTATTGTTGGGCGTTAAACGGGTAATTGACAAAAGTAAAATAGTGGTTTAAACTGACATTTGTTTATTGAAGAGGGGTACATGCAAAAATTGCCTGTTGAAATTTTAACAGATAATTTAAGGTTGGAAGCATTAGGGCTTTACGACACGGCAGATTTAGATTTATATGTAAAAGAAAATACTGATTCATTGGATGAAATGACATTTACACGTTCGTTGAGCGATGCTTTGTTTGAAGATAAAACTTTAGCATATTATGCGCTGCGCTCTTACTATAATTTTCGTCAGAAGAAAAGTGCCGAGTATTTAATTGTAGAAAATAAAGCGCAAAAGATTATCGGTTATTTTGAAATGCGGATAAGAAAAGATATTGGCGAAACGTATTTATGGATACACCCCGATTATCGCGGACATCATTATACAAAAGAAGTAATCAATGGGGTTGAAAAAGCATTTTTTGAATCGGGAATAAAGGAAATTGAACGTTCTTGTTCACCTCACAATCCATACTTTGATAAAATTGCAGCTTACATGCCGCTTGCCGGTTACAAAAAGGTAATAAAAAATAAATTAGCTGCGTATCCTATGTGGCATAAAACGCGTGAAGAATGGCTGAAAGAACAAAATGCGCAGCACAGGAAAAATACTGCCAAAGAACGAATAAAATGTATTCAAAAAAATGTTGGCTCGATAAAGTGTTGGCAACGCAATAAGCAAGGACAGCATTCGTAACGGTTGAACAGAGCAGTTTCATCGGGGGTATTAAAAACAATAAGTTGAAAATACAAACCGGCATTTATATGCTAAAGTACTTATTGGGCTATAAATAATAAAAATAAATGGGAAAATGGCAAGAACAAATTTACTTACACAAGTTCTTTTCACAAAGCGTTTGGAATTAAAGCATTTAGACGCTACTGATGAAAATGCGCTTTTGTTGTTTGATTTAATAAACCGTAATCGCATGAATGAATACGGATTATTCGGATATATGGATAACATAAAAACACAATCGGATGCTCTTGACCATTTAAAAAAAGAAAAAAGTTCCTTTAAAGAGCAATCATACCTTTCATATTATTTATTTTTAAAAGGAAAGCCGGCTTGCATAGGTTATATTTTTATGTTAGGTGATGAGGAAAAAGCGATGCATCCAACGGCTTTTATTGATAAAAAATACGAAGGTTGCGGATTAATGCGCGAAGCCATGCAATGTGTTGAAGAACAGTTAAAACAAAACGGGATTTATAAAATACGTGGTGTCTATGAAGAGAGTAATAAAAGTTCGGCCGGCCTTTTAAAAAGACTGGGTTATCAAACGTCATCCGATAAAAATGATTTTGGATGGGTTTATGTCGCTAAAAATCTTCGCACAAAACAAGGGAAATAAAATATTTGCCATGGACCATCTATTTAAATAGTAATTAAATAATCGTTTAATAATCTGTAAAAAAACCGCCGTAAAATCGGGCGGTTTTTTATAAGATAACTTAAAATGTTTAAATTAATTTAAACACTTAATAGCCTTCGGCGTGATAGCGTTTGCGAGCCATTTTGCGAGCTCTGCGAATGCATTCCGTTGCTTTTCTGGCTTTTTTTTCAGACGGCTTTTCGTAATATCTGCGCAATTTCATTTCACGAAAGCTGCCTTCGCGTTGCATTTTCTTTTTCAAAACGCGCAAAGCTTGTTCGATATTGTTATCATGAACAACGATAGTAACTATGGTAATCACCCCTTTCACACTATCTTTTTAAGGCATAAGTATGTATCCATACGTATGGCAATTTGTTAAAGTTGAACAAACTTACCATAAACAAATCAAAAAATCAAGTGTTATTTCGTGTTTTATGAGCGACTTATGAAAAAATTACGACAGTGACCAATAAAACCCTTAAATGGTTTCGACGGTGTGATTTTTTTGCGTAGATATTTCATTTCCCTTGTGGCTTCGCCGACTTTGTTCGTTGAATTATGAGCTGTTTTTTCACCTTTTTTTACAATACGATAGATTTGTTGGGGGACAATATCCCACTTGGATTCATCCAAATCAATAATATCCCGTGCATCAAATGCAACGCGCACCGTTCTAAGATCGTCTAAGGTATATCCTACGTTTTTGCCTTCTTTTCTTTTTACGGAATAAATGACACGCACATTGCCCGGCAATTCATCGTAAGTTGCACATGAAAAATTTTCTTCAATGGTTTTTCTTAAAATATCTTGCGCTTTTGCTGTTAAAACGGCAAAATCAAAATATTTTTCCATTAAGTTTTCGGGAATTGTATCCTCTTCTATTTCTCGGTCTTTCGTTGGTGAATTTTCATCATAATACCGAATTTGTACGGAAAGTTGCGTGTTCCCCGGCAAACCGTTTGGAATCCATTTTTCACCGGGACGAAACCAAATATGGCAACCATTTTTTTGCATTTTGATATACCTTTTTTTCGAAAACTTATATCCTTAATTATAAAAAGAAATTCCTTAAATAATCGCTGAGTTCGTCGACGCCGATGCGGATTTGTTCCATTGTATCGCGGTTACGCAACGTTACGGTTGCCGGTTGTTTTTCAATCGATTCAAAATCCACCGTTACGCATAACGGCGTGCCGATTTCATCATGGCGGCGATAAGCTTTGCCGATGTTGCCCGAATCTTCCAACATCACGCGGCCGATACCTGTCTTCAAAAAAGCCGTTTTGATGTCATGTGCCATTTTCATAATGTCGGGATTGTTGCGTTTAAGTGGGATAATCGCAACTTTCACGGGTGCCAAATGTTTTTTAAGCTTTAAAACCGTACGCGTTTCGCCGTTGGGCAAGAGTT
>DLOI01000034.1:5488-14705 GCA_002477185.1 Alphaproteobacteria bacterium UBA7488
CAACGACAAACGGGACAAACCATTTTTTTTCTTGGTCGTCAAAAATTGCTAATTTGCCGCCGCTTTCTTTGTTTTCATGCACGTGAGCGCTTAAATTCAACTCATTTTGGCGTTGTGTGTGGTTGCCCAAATCGTAATCAGTGCGGTCGGCGACGCCTTCCAATTCTTCCAACCCGTGCGGGAATTGGTATTCCAAATCATACGTTGCTTTGGAATAGTGCGCCAATTCGGATTCTTCAATTTTGTGCACATGCAATTTTTCGGGGTCCAAGCCCTGTTCAATCCACCAATTGACACGGTTGTTTTTCCATTCTTCCAACCAATCCATGTCGGTGCCGGGTTTGACAAAGTATTCCAATTCCATTTGTTCAAATTCGCGGACGCGGAAAATAAAGTTGCGCGGCGTGATTTCATTGCGGAAAGACTTACCGATTTGCGCAATGCCAAATGGTACTTTGCGAGATGTCGAATCTACCACATTTTTAAATTGCGTAAAAATGGCTTGAGCCGTTTCGGGACGCAAATAAGCAAAATTTTCCCCGTTTTCAACCGGACCGACATTCGTTTTAAACATCAAGTTGAACATGCGCGGTTCGGTTAAATCCGTGCTGCCGCATTCGGGGCATTTGCCGTCTTTAATATGGTCGGCACGAAAACGGTTTTTACATTTTTTGCAATCCGTCAACGGATCAGTAAAGGTTTCTTCGTGGCCACTGTAATGCAAAACTTTGCGGTGTGTTAAAATGGCGGCATCCAACCCTTCGACGTCATCGCGTTCATAAACCATGGCTTTCCACCAGGCTGCCTTTAAGTTATTTTTAAGCTCGACACCCAATGGTCCGAAATCATAAACGCCTTGTAATCCGCCGTAAATATCGGCATTTTGAAAAATAAATCCGCGACGCTTGCATAAGCTGACAAGCTGTTCCATACTGGTGGCTGGCATAGTAAAATCTCCATTGTTAAATGATTAGTTAAATGTAAAAATAAAATACGCGTTTTTTTATATTGTGTCAATGATAATCTTAAGTTCATCGCGCCTTTTAAGCGGTTTCTTCCTCTATTTATAATAATGATATTTAAGCAAATTCTATTAACAAACCATTCCGCCTACTAATTTATTTGGTAAAGGTAAATGCTCTCACCATTTCGAAAGGCAATGGAAAATGTTGAAAAACAAACAGAATTGTGATAGTATATATAAGGAAGTTTTAAAGCAGGGAAATAATAATGCAAAAAATATACAATAGGAAAAATAAAGCCGTAGCAATTTTGGGCGGTTCAAAAGCGGGTAATATTCCTGATTTTGTTGAGCAGGCAGACTCTTTGGGGCGAAGTATGCGCGAAAGGGGAATTGAAATAATGATTTGCGGCAATACCCATTCCGGATTAACGGCAATTTGTGCAAATACCTTTCAATCGCTTGGCGGTATAGTTGTTGAAGTTAATACTGAAGATTTTTATAATATTGATAAAGTTTTTAATGATAAATCCGTATGCGTGCCAAATTATTCTTTAGTAACAAGCGATATGTCAATACGTAAGTTGTTTATTTTGCGTGCTGGTCAAGCCATGAAGAATGCTATTTTAAGTGAAAAAACTCACTTAGATTCTATTAATTTTATAAAAAATGTTCAAGTGATCGGTGCCATTGCATTACCAGGTGGTGTGGGAACCGATGATGAAATATTTTCGGCTATGACCTATAACCAAGAAGCTTCGTATGCTCGGAAATACTTAAAGGCCAACAAGCAAGGTGTGCCGCTCATCCTTGTTAATACAGCCGGTGTTTTTAATCATATTAAAGAAGGCATTGAACGTAAAATAAACGCAGGATTGGCAACCACGCAGGATTTTACTTATTTTAAAATGACCCGCGATGCGAAAGAAGCAGTTTCTTTGGTTATCAATAATAATGTTAATGCATTTGATTATTCTTATTTCAACTCTAACGGGCGTACGTAAATTTATTTTTGTTAATGACTTATCAAAGACAGATTATTGTTTATCGTTATACGGCGATTCTACTGTTATGTTTTAAGTTCATCTAAAATTTAACGCTCGTTAGGTTCAAACATTTTTTGCGTTAATTTAAAATAGTGATACTGGAATAAATCAGTTTTATCAAGTTTATCTAATTTAGAGGGTTGATATGAGTTAAAATAATCTTCTTGAATTTTAACCAACGCGCGTTCTGCCTTTTGTCGTGCTTGAAGTGTTGAGTACGCCGTTAAGTCTCGTTTTTTGAAGACATATATATTTTCTTGATTCGCACGGTTTAACATTTCTTGATGCATGTCAGTGTTTAAAATTGTGACTTGTTCAGGTCTGAAGTTGGCATAAGAGATGTGTCCCTTATCCTCACCGATATTCACATATGCAAAACCGTCAAACCCTTTTGATTCAAAAAAACGTATCATGCGTTAAGCTTGGACATGTTCAATGTCTTTTACAAATTTCATGTTTGGATTATTAAGTTTGGGGTAGGGCGTAAACAAAGCGCCCATTTGGATTTCTTGCAATCTTTGTTCCACCGATAAATCCCAAGGTGCGTTAAAAATGAAATCCGTCCACGGACGGCTGAAACGTTCTTGCATTTGTAATTCTTCATATAATGCTTTCGCTTGTTTTTCAAGTAAAACTGCTAAATCAAATGCCATTATTTTACGCAAAGTCACACTGGCATCATAAATATTTTTGAAAAAAGTTTCCGATTTTTCGAAGTAATTTTCAACGATTGCATCATCAACCAAAATCTCATTTGTCGGCATATCGGCAATGAAATATGGATTTTTTATATCCAAGTTAACATTTAATACATATCCGTCATCAAAGCGTGTCGGCACAAAATCCTTTGGGCGAAAAAGTGTAAAGGTTTTGTCTTCGTCATTATATTTTTTATGGTATTCAATGCGCTCCAAAGCCGCCTTTTCGCTTCCAAAGTGGCTGAAAGGTGCAAATTTTTCAAATGCGCGACACGTTCCGTGATAGGCAGTTAAACCCAGATGAGTATTTATATTCGAAAAAGATTGTTTCATGATTCCGAGTGATTTTTGTTATTAAGCATTCCTAATAAAGTTATTTTATACATCTTTCTTGAGAAAAATTCAAAAAAAGTTGACAAATTTTTGAAAACTCTCATCGAAATAGATAGAATTAAATTCGTCTTTAACATATACAATGTAAAACTAATAATAAAATTGATTGATTTTCTTGTATAAAACAGATTGTTTAAAGACATTGTATGAATTCATCGAATGCTAATTCATTTCTCCATACTTTCGCAGGCGTCTTAACGCGTTGCGTCACGCTCATAAATGGGCTTGCCGCCAACTATTGACTGACTTCGCCAAATCTTATCCTCCAACCGATATAAAGAAACACTTCTTGAGAAATGTTTTATGATACCGAATTTGTTTTATTGCGTGCGCGACGTTGCAGCGGTATGTCCCTTTATATGCACTACACGCATATCAGCAGAATCGTTTGCCTTTCGGCGCAACGTCATCCTCCACTCGATACAAAAAAAATCCCACTTAACATGGGATTTTTTATGGTGCCGGTTGTCGGATTCGAACTGACGACCTGATGATTACAAATCAACTGCTCTACCAACTGAGCTAAACCGGCATTATGTGTCAGCAGTTGACTTTATACATGAATTTATCTTAAAAATCAACCTTTTTTTGTTAAAAATTATAAAAAATAATTAGCCTTATTAACTCATTGAAAAATATATATATTATAAGAAATAATTTAATTTTTGTTTTTTAAGTTAGGAAAATAGTCCTTTTTTTTCTTGACAAATTTCCAAAATTAGTGTATACTGAAGTTTACTAACAGGGACACGTCTACCGATTGTGTCATCATATAATAGCTTTTATTAAACATTTTGAGCAAAATGTTTAAATTCGCGCCATTCATAGGCGCATTTTTTTATTCTTTTTATATCAAATACTTAGGAGATAAATATGGCTGAACATATACAAGTTCAAGATATTGTTCCGCGTATACAATATACAGCGGACGGTATTAATAAGACATTTGAAACGCCTTTCATTATTTTTAATGAAGACGCGCTAGATGTTTATCTAAACGAAGAGAAGGTTACTGAAGGTTATACCATTCAATTGGATGATGAAATTCGTGGGCAGATTATTTTTGATGAAGCGCCTTCAAGTGGAACTTTAATCACTTTAACGCGTCATTTGACAATTGCACGAACATCAGATTTCCAAGAAGGTGGTTCGTTGCGTGCTAATACGTTGAATTACGAATTGGACTATCAAACGGCATGTTTGCAAGAATTGGCTGATAATATTAATCGTTCAATGGTTTTGCCTCCTTATGCGGTTGGTTCAGCTACTCAGCTGACTTTACCAACTCCAAACCCCGGTAAGTCAATTGTTTGGAGCCAAGATGGCACATACTTGGAAAATTCGACGGTGAATATCAATGCCGTTTCAGCTGAGTTGGATGCAAAAGTGAATACAAGTTCACAAAATGCAGCATCATCCCAACTTTCTTCCCAATTGGCACAAAATATGGCTGTGCTCGCTCAAACAAAAGCTGAAGATGCAGCAGAACAAGCTTCAATCGCAACACAAAAAGCGCAAGAAGCAACATCTGTATTAGCCGGTAAAGCCAACGTTGATTTGACAAATATTAGTTCGGATGCTTCTAGTTTGATTTGTGCACTGCCATTACCTACTGATGAATTTGTTGATTTAACACTGGCTGAATCGCAAAAATATACGTGTCCCGCGAACGGATATTTTTATGTATCTAAAGCATCAAGCAATAGCAATCAGTATATAGCTGTATTTAATGAAACTTCAGGTCTAGCTTCGGGTGAGTTCGCTTCAAACTGGAGTGGTCAAACAATAAGATTGTATATTCCGGCAAGACAGGGAGATAGTTGTTATTGGACAGGCACATTCGGTGGTGCTATGTCAAGTTTGAAATTTATTTATGCACAAGGAGAAGTTGTATGATTACATATTATGAAGTAAATGAAAAGGGTGACATTATACAATCCACCCTGTCTGAACGATTAGCTCAGAAGTTAGGTTTAACCTTACAAACAGAGCAACAAATCATTCGTGGATATGACGGTAAATTATATTTTGAAGGCCTTGCTCCTGTTGAACCTGAAAAAACATATGCACAAAAACGTTTGGAAGCCTATCCGCCAATGTCAGAATACCTCGATGCTCAGGTAAAATTAGCTTCGGATAATCCTCAAATCAAAGCGCAAGGACAAGAGCAGCTAAATACTTATTTAACTACATGTTTGACTATTAAGGAACAATATCCTAAAGAAGGTTAAACATGGTAAAAGGCTCCGAAAGGAGCCTTTTCAATCGTTGAAAAAATTATTATCGACAAGCATTTTCTTGTTTTTTATCTTAAAGAAATTAAAAATGCGTCCTTTCATTTTTGTATTAGTTGTAAATTTTTTAAATATCAACTTAAATTGTTTACTGTTGCCTATCCACCGATTTTCAGGCGATAGATTGTCGGGGATAGGCATAGGGACAAGATGTATATGTTTATTTATTTTTTCAATTTTTTTATTGAGTGTATTTTTAGTATAGATATAAAGAATATCGATTTTTAATTGGGGGAATATTTTACATAAATTTAATCGATTTCTTTCTAAAGAGATAATATCTTCGGGGCAGGCTCCCTCTGAATAATGTATAAATAATATTTTTTTTTTAGTATTTAATATTTCATATAACCTTTTAATACGTCGATCGTATTTTCTTTTAACTTCTGCAAAGACTTGATCGGATATATTAATTTTTGAAGAAGGATTTTGTGGAAAATCATGGACAAAATTTATATTTAACTCCGTATTACTGTAAACATTGTGTATCCCACAGATATATGAAAATTTAAGATTATCTTTGTCAAGAAAACCTTGGAACGAACTTTCTATTAGACTGTAGGCTTTATTTATAGTTATGCCATATATCCAATCAAATGGCAATGAATATTCACGTAAACCGTTTTTTTTAAATGAAATGAAACAGTACAACCAATGCCGACAGGTATTATAGCATCATAAATTTTAAACATTTAAACCTCCCCGACAGAAATTTCAATTACTTTTATTCCAAATATTTTTAATGAAGTATTCAAATATACCTTGTTGGCATTTTTGAAAAATTTAATACTAATCAACGGCACTACATATGGTATATAAATTTGTTTAAAAAAATTTTCTTTCAGTTGTGAATGAGAGGAGCGGATTGCTGTGTATTTTAAGAGTTTTAATAATTCCTTGTGTTGTTTATTCGCTAAGGGAGTAATGCATTCTATATCAGCAAATTCCATATAGCGTTGTAAAAAGGCATCTAAATATATATCTTTTTTAAGTGGAGGTAAACATTTATATATATTTTTTAGACCATAATAAAATGAAGAAATCGAGTCACTTGAATGACGTTGAATGTCTTTAATTTTACTGATTGAAAAAGGATTAGTTTGTCGATAATAATATAATGGTTCATTAACAACTCCAATAGAATCGATTTGAGACATTACCATCCACCAAAAACCGATATCTTCATGAAGTATACCAAAAGGAAACCTAATATTTTTATTTTTAAATATGGATTGGTGATATAATTTTCTGCATGCAATATTGTGATACATTCCAGAAAAATGATAGTAATCAATTTCTTGATGTGTACGAGAATTAGAGAGATCATATACGGGGATGTTTTTGTCTGTATTCCACAGGAATAAATCGCAAATACTTACCTTAATTTTGTTCTCATTACACACATCATAAAGTTTTGCGAGCATTTCTGAGTGAATTTTGTCGTCAGAATCCACGAAAGATATAAATTCTCCTTGTGCATGTTCTATACCGAAATTTCTAGCATCTGATAATCCACCATTCGTTTTATGAAAAACTTTAATGCGATTGTCTTTCTTTGCCCATTTATCGCATTTTTGGCCCGACGAATCCGTCGCCCCGTCGTCGATTAACAAAATTTCAATATTTTTTAACGTAGAAGCACAAATGCTTTTAATACATTCATCTATGTATCTTTCTACATTATAAACAGGGACAATAACTGAAATGGAAGGTATCATTTTTTTATCCTATAACCAATACTAAAATCAATCAAAAACCAATTTAAAACTCTAAAATTAAACTCAAATATATGAAATGGTATCATTGTTAGTAACCAAATTTCAAGCTTTTTTTTACGCAAATGAATACGGACGAATTTATTCATAAATTTTTTCTTTTTCTTTTTTTGAGTTGTATCTTCCAATTGGCGAATATCCCCGCCACGCACAATTTGAAAAGATTTTCCCCATAAATAATTTATAAAAACGGGTGTTATGTTCATTTTTTCAATTGCATATATAAAAGAATATTCGGGCCCATATTTTGAAGTATCAGGATTTTTGATCTGTTTTAAAATGTCGTACTTATTTTTATAAATTTTCGAAATTGTTTTAGGTTTTGAAAAGAATAATACGTCCGAAGCGCCGATATATCTAAAATCATTCAAAATATGATCGAATTTATAAAAGCCGGCGGTATAAAAAATTTCTGATTGTTCTTCTTTTTCAATGTAAGATTGAATATTAAATGTCGATTCCAATAAAATATCCGGACGAATAACAATTACATAATCATAAATGACTTTGTGTGTTTTTTCATATTCTTCGCGTAATCTGTTCGCTTCAGACATGCTGTGAAGCATGGATTTCATACCGAAAACGCTGATTTTACACCCTTGAGCAACAATTACCCCTTCATCTTTAACCATTTGTTTCTCAATTATTAGCCCTTTTGGATTGTAGTCTTGTTTAATTTGTTTGCGCAATTCGCCAGATGTTAAGCCGGATTCTTTAACTCGGTGATGATGCCAAGTTTGCGTATTGTGATCTAATGTATCCCACGTGTGCATAAAAACGTCACAATTATATTGGCTCAGTAAATTTCTATGCAAAGCTTTATAGCATTGTTTATAAGTTCTTAAATGCCCAAATATTTGTACAGCTATTTTCATTGTATCTCCATTTTTTATTAAAAAAGTTAATATTTATATTACTTAGTTTTTCACAATTCTAAATTTTGTATTCCATCAGTGGAAACACCTAAACATATATTTCCTCCTGAAATGAAGGCTTTGATTTTTTCGATAGGTTGTTTGGTACCAAACAAACGTGCTATTGGAAGTTTTAAATCAATGTAAATTCTTGAAATACTTATTGTTTCTTCAATCGTAAGCATTTCCCAACCGTGCATCAAGATAGGACAAGTAAGATTTTTGTTTTCGAATGCTTTTTGAATTTTTATTAAACAATCTTTTGGTATCTTATTTTTNNATTTTTTATTAACTTTATAGTATCGATAAACTGGTATTTATATTTAATATTATTTTCTTTTATAAAAGCGTAATATAAGCAACACTCAAAAATTGCTTTATCAAATTCCGTTTGTTTTGTTTTAGAAAATTTTTTTATAATACTTAAAAGGTCATTTCCCATAGAGTTAAAAAAATCGTTAATGATTTTTTTATCATAAAACCAATGGAAACCATCAAAATAGAAATCACTAATTGTTTTTTTCCCCATAAGTAATGCTATATTTTGTGTCGTTTTATAGTTTAGACCTTCTGATAAATTTTTATTTTTGAAAAAATTAAAGTTAAAATACAATACGTAAGGATTTTGAAAATAATCATCAAAAATTTTATTCATATAAAATGGTGACACACACATGCTTTCTGAATCCATTACATAGGACTGTTCATATTTTAAATGATATACGCCATAAAGTTTTTTTATTGTTTGGTATGAAAACTTGCCAACATCTTTTAATAGAGTTGATATTTCTTCCTTACTCCCATATGACTTTAATATAGTTTCAATATTGTTGAATTTGAAATTGAAACAAGATGGATAAGACTTAAGCTGTTTTTTTAATAGCTTCTCTTCTTTAAGATTACTGAGGATAAAACATATATCAAAGGTATCAATATCTAAAAAATTATTCTTGCACGAATTCAAAAAATTTATTATATATTGAAAGTGTCCTTCATATGTAGGAATTATAATTGCACGATTATTTTTTTTTAACAAGCGCTTAATTTTATTTAACACGTGTCAGATACTCCTTTAATTGTTCGGGCGTGCCGACACAAGCCCAATCTTTGGGACCAATATCAAAACAGCCGATTTA
>DLOI01000034.1:14761-21178 GCA_002477185.1 Alphaproteobacteria bacterium UBA7488
CCGTAAATCATCATGTCAATGGCACATGAAACAAAATCTTTTCCTTTGGCAAATAAATAAACACCTGTAATGGCATGATTTGAAATCGGTTCTTTTTCACGTGTGCGGATACCATAGCCATTTTTATCCAATTCAACGAAAGAATAACAATCTTTATTCGTATTAAAAGTTAACAAACTGCCATCAAGCCCCCGTTTTTTTGCATCTGCAACAAAAGCTTTGAAAACTTTGTTATCGAAGAAGTTGTCCGAATCTGCAAAGATAACCATATCGTCATTGTTAATTAAATTATGTGCCGCTAATGCGGTGCAGCTGGCACCTTGTGTTAATTTTTCAACACAAACAAAACGAACTGTGTAATTTTTAGCTAACAAATCCAATTTTTCTTGGTAATCTTTTTTGAATTGCTCTTGAATAATTAATGTATAAATGGCGTCATCCATTTGAATGCCGTCCAAAACATGTTCAATCATCATTTTGCCGTTTACGTCAATAAATGGTTTAGGTACATTATATCCGGCAACTGAAAAACGTGAACCGGCACCGGCCATTGGAATAACAATATTCAACATTATTTATCCTTTGCTTGAGTAGTTAACAATTCTTCATTTATTTCGTGCCAATTATCGCAAAACCTTATAACGCGATCATCAATCGTTATATCCGCATTAGGTTTCCCGAAAAATATTTCATCATACACAATACCGTTTTTTTCCAACCATTCAAATGTGTCTTTTCCGACATTTTTTAATGCTTTTCCGACATTGTGACCCGTAGATCCCATATTTCTTGCCGTATGAATAATAATGGTATGTCCGGCATCATGGAGTGCTTTAATCCTTTCACGTGCCCCTTCTTTTACTTTTACGTCACGATAGGTGAGGGGATCTTTTCTGATATCACAGATTGTCCCGTCCAAATCAATGCAAATTCGTAATTTTTTAGACATTCTTTTTTTCTCCAAATAGAGCGTTGATTTTTTTCACAGCTTTCAGATAAAATATTTTTTGACGTTTCATGCAGTCTTTATGCAACGGTATCATAGAAGTAAACAATAACGCTTCAATCAATTTAATTTCATCTAAGTCAAATCCGAATTTAACAGTCATTTTATCGAAAAATTCAGTAAGTTTTGCTTGAAATAACGGATAGGCATTTTTGACTTCAAAAATATTTTTGTCTTCGGTCAGCGAAAACAAACCGTGTACGGCAAAATCATAACCCCCGACCACGGAATGACGCAATTTGGCAATATCATAACGGGCATCGCCGTAAATTGTTTGTTCTTTCAATCGACCGCGCGGGTCAATGACCTTGCTGATAAAACAATGTGTGTCGAACAAAATGTTGGAAAAACAGTAATCGCCATGCATTACACTGATTTTAACATTTTTTACTAATTTTTCGATAGCCTCGTTCAAATGATGCTGGAAGTGCTTAATATTTTTGAATGATTTCCCGTTAATAATAATCTCATCATAGTCCCACAATTCTTTCCAATAAGGATTTTGTTCCTGTAAATCTTTTAGGCGCGCCCAAGTTTTATGCAGATATAAATCGTAAAAGTTTTCAATATCCATTTCGCCCGTGTAAGCTTCAAACATACGATGAACTTCGAAAAGTCGGGTAATAATCATTTCCCACTCTTCAATATCCAAATCGCCCAAGATAAATAACTCGGATAAAGCCGGATAACCGTATAATTCATTGCATAATTGAGCACTGTCAATATTTTCTTTGTAAGAAATGGGACGCGGTGCCAATACTTTAAGCTCTTCGGGCAGATTTGTGTACCAGGCATATTCATCTGCCAATTTTTGGCGTTTGGGTGAAACTTTCGTAATTGTCCCCTTAATAGGATCGGCGTATAAGCTGTTGAAATCACGAGAGTTGAAAAAATGGTTTTGCGCTTTGATAACACCCGCTTTGTGCCCTAAATCAAACCATGTCGACGTTTTTTCACATTCAATAGGTTTGTATTGCATATATTGTGTTAAGATTGCAGAAATTTGTTTTTTAAGATTTTTAATCTCTTGTTTAACAATTTTTTTCAGTAATTCAACGTCAGAGAATTGATAATATCCGACTAATGCCAGTTTATTTTTAATCTCTATGTTTGGTATTTTATCAAAAAACTTTTTTGCAAAATTTTTGCTATCCGTTTCGACCAAACACCAGCGTTCAGATGAAATAAAATCATTTGATACCAAAATTAAGTCCGTTTCTTTGTCCGGGACATAACGGCACAGTGTGTCGCCTAAAACGATTTTTATTAAAGAGCATTTTCCTGTTACTGCCGATAAACCGCAATTTAACGAATTCAAAATTGAAAAGGAATTGTACTTTTCAATTTCTTCATCCGGATTAATTAAAACTAATTCAACTTCAGGATAACGTTTGTTCAGGTAACTTTGCATTTGAATATTGTTTTTATCCAACACGACAATAACCTTATCGTTCAAGAAATCTTCAATAACCCAAGACAGAGCCGGCTTGCCACGTATCGGCATCATCTGAGAATTATAAGACGAGCTGGTCTCTAAATTCTTAGCTGCTAAAATGATCGTATAGTGCATTGTGTTTGACCTTTTTTTATCAAGTTTCTATATTTTAAATATCGTGTTAATTTATTGCCGCGAAAGCGAATGCATCCCTTGTTGTCAAGGTCAACCAATTCCTTGGTGAATGCATCAAACAAAGCGGTTTGTTTCTCTTTGGGAGAACGCAAAATTCGATTCAGTTGATGTTTTAAAATTTTTGGAATTATTTCTTTTAAAACAAAATCGAATTCTTTTTTGCCTTTGCGCGAAAATATATCATAAACGGCATTTAACCCGGCATGATAATCGTCAATGTGTTTAATATTAAAAGAAGTGTTTGAAATGGATGACGAATTTTCGGTGTAATAATATAAATCTTGCCTTAAAATAACAGTCAACGGAGCCTTCATTAAAACTGACAAAGTATGCGGATAATCTTCAAAGCAAATGTTCGGTATAAATTCAGTACCGTTTAAAATCTGTCGTTTATAAAGTTTTGTCCATGCGTTATAATTAATTTTGTACCGTCCGCGACCCGTGCAGCATTTTAACGGCATATGTGTACATTTATGGGGAATCTTTTCAATGTTTTTAATCGTGAAATAGGGCGGCTCAACTTCGCATTTTTCAGGAGGAAATTTGTGCTTTTGCTTGATATAACCGAATGTAACCATATCAGCTTGGTATTTTTGGGCAAAATAATAGACACATTCCAAAAGCCTCGGATGAATGCAATCATCAGAATCCAAAAAATATACATATTTACCTGATGCTGCTTTTAAACCGTTGTTGCGCGCCATGGATAACCCTTGGTTTTGTTGCGTGATGACTTTAATGCGTGTGTCTTTTTTTGAAAACGCCTCTAAAATGTCAGAACATGTATCGGGAGAACCGTCATTGACACAAATGGCTTCAAAATCATCAAAAGTTTGATTTAATAAGCTGCTTAAGCATCGGGATAAGTATTTTTCAACATTATAGATAGGGATAACCACAGAGATTTCAGGTACAGTTTTCATTTAAAATACTCCAAAAATAAAGCTAGAAAGTATCATACGGCTTTCTTGTAAATAAGAAGGACGGCTTTTTGAACTTGCCTGAAATAAAACATTGCCCTTTTTTATCATTTGTAACATGCCTGTTAGTCTCCTGGTAATTTTTGTAACCATGTTATAAAAAAGTATCAAAAATTGCAAGCATAAAAACAATAAGCGCAACTAATAATTGTATTTTAAAATGACAAGGCGAATTCAAGCTCCTATATTTATACACGAGAGGATGCAAACGTTAGCTCGAAAACACAGGGGTTTCGTTAATGTCGGTTGTAGAAATGAGATGTTTATCCTTAAATTCCTGGACAAGAAGAGATTATAGCGCTGTGGGATGATTGTATTTCTAAAAAATTTATCAATAAGCTATAAAAATGAAGGGTATATCTGAAACGGAATTTTTTTATTTTAAAATAGTCGCATTACTTTAGATAACTTATTTTCTTTAAAAAATGTGTGTTATCCATGTGGCGCTTATTTAAAAATAATCAGATTTTTTCACTTGAACAAACGTATGCCAATTTACGTTTTGCTATCAAAGCATCGGCGGTCAATTGTTGTTTGACGTCCCACGCGTTTTTGAATTTTTGCGGTTTGCGGATGTAATCAATAAAACGGATGCGTAAACGTTTACGATATAAATCGCCTTGAAAATCAAAAATGTGCGTTTCCAAAATGGGTTCTTTTTCCAATTTTCTGCGCCCAAAATAGGACAAACTGTTATGCCATTTGCCATTTAAATATGTTTGAGTGGCATACACGCCCATAGCCGGCCGGATAAATCGGTCAATTGATATGTTGGCGGTCGGATAACCCAAGGTGCGCGCTTGTTTATGCCCATTGTTGACATACCCTTCAATTTCATAAGGGCGTCCCAAAATGTGCGCTGCGCCGATAACATCACCCGATTCAATAAAAGCACGGGCTCGCGAGGAAGAATACCGAACGTCGCGTTTAACAGCGTCCACATTAAATTCGGCCCGTTGCAGAGTTTTTGGCGTTCCTTTTTTGTTTTTGCCGAATGTGAAATCTTCGCCGACAACAATGTGATGTGGTTTAATCATACGCGTTAAAAAAATGTCAATAAATTCTTTAGGGCTTTTGTTTGCAAGCTCACGTGTGAATTTGCACAAATACAAATGGTCAATATGCAAAGATGCGGCCAATCGCAATTTAGCTCGCAGCGAAGTGATGAAAAAGCACAATTTTTTAGGCGAAAACAAAACTTCCGGATGCGGGTAAAAAGTCAACAAATTAATCGGCAGGGGCGATTGTATGCCTTTGATGTCCCCTTTTTTGCCTACAAGATAGCTCGCACTTAAAGATTGGGCCCTTTCGATTAATAATTGATGCCCTTTATGAAAGCCGTCAAAGTTGCCCATCAACAAAATCCCGCCTTGTGCATCGGCGGGCAAATTTTTCAAAGGCGTAATCCAATAAACTTTCATATGTTCATCATACCCGATATGGGGTTATTTGCAAATGAATTTTATTTTATATTTTTTTGTCTCGGAAAATACAAAAACCCCCCTTATAAAAAAAGGGGGGCAATAATATTATTTTTGAACTTTCCAAATACGTTTGACATCAATTTTGACCGACATCCAACCGCGGTCGACTTCCCCGGTGATTTCAACCAAATCTTGCGGGCCAACGGTTACGCCATGCCAATCGTCATCGTCAATTTCAATTTCGACGGTACCGGTCGAATCGCGGAACAAATATTTGTCGCTTTTGATGCGTTTTTCAATATAGCCGCGCAAAGTGACATAAGCGTCATCATTCATTTCTTTGGCATCGCGCACGGTTGAAATAATGGCGACGGCATCTTGGTATCCCCCCTTAAGCATATTATTTTGTTCCGTTGCCCCCGTAAATTGAGCATGAACGCAACAAGAAGCCAAACTGACGCCTAAGGCGATTAAACTGACTGCAAGTAATTTTTTCATAAGTCCTCCATAGTTTATAAATCCATATAAAAAGTTTATTACCTAAAATTATTGTTCGTCAAGTACTTTTTTATTTTAAAAGCAATTTTTCCCATTCGCTTTGTTTAAATCCGGCGACGACAAAATCCGCTCCGATTAACAAGGGGCGCTTGATGAGCATTCCATCCGAAGACAATAATTTGATTTGTTCATCTTCACTTAATGTAAGGCGTTTATTTTTTAAATCAAGCGCACGGTATTTCAACCCGGACGTGTTGAAAAAATCGCCGACTTTTTTACCCGATTTTTTAATCCAATCTTTGAGTTCTTGTTCAGTCGGATTTTCATTTACGATACTGCGTTCGGTATAATTGATTTGTTGGTCATTTAACCATTTGCGTGCTTTGGCAACGGTGGAACATGTGGGATGCCCCAAAAATAGGTAAGTCATTTTTATCTCCTTTCATGTATATAATAAACGCGCATACGTATACGTCGTCAAGGAAAAAATAAAGGCTTTAAAAAAAATTGAAAGGATTAAACGTTTTTGTGTTATCCCTGCAAATTTTGCCCGAGGTGTTATTCGTGCTTGACTTAGACAGTTTAAAATACCTATAATTAAGTATTCAAATAACGTGTGGAGAAAGAAGATGCCCAAATGGAAAAAAGATTTAAAAACAGCGGCTCATCACAAAAATGAAGCCAACATTCAGGCGGATAAAACCACCGCGGAAACTGAGCATGGGGAAGTAAAAAAAACACAACCCGATACGCTGCAGAATAACTCTGACTCTCAAACGGATGTAGATAAAACGGGCGGTATGTCCAAAAAAGTGATAATTATTGTTGTGTTGGCAATACTTGCAGCGGCGGGATTGGGCATTAAAGCGTATTTAAAGA
>DLOI01000034.1:21202-27764 GCA_002477185.1 Alphaproteobacteria bacterium UBA7488
CCGCCTCGGCATACGATACATTCTTTCGCGTTGCGGGACGTTTAAATGACATGCGTTTCGAAGAAGGCGACCCTGTGAAGGCGGGCGATATTTTGGCGACCTTGGACATTGAACCGATTGAAAACAAACTAAACCAAGCCAAGGCACAACTTGAACAGGCAAAGGCGGTTTTACAAAATGCGCAAATTGTCTATAATCGCAAAATTTCGCTGTGTAAAACAAAGGATATCGCTACGCAAGAATGCGACGATGCCACGGCACGCCGGGATGAAGCGTTGGCTAATGTATCGTATGCCGAGGCGGTTTTGGATGAAGCCCAAACGGCATATGATGATGCAACTTTGCGTACGCCTTCTGATGGAATTGTTTTGGTGCGCATTTATGAACCGGGTTCAATGATGAATGCGGGATTGCCCGTCTATTCGATTTCATTAAACGATAAAATGTGGGCGCGCGCCTATATTAAAGAAACGGATTTGGGTAAAGTTAAAATCGGCACAAAAATGAAAATTTACACCGATTCGACCGACAAAGTTTATGACGGGCATGTCGGGTTTATTTCGCCGCAAGCCGAATTTACGCCGAAAAATATCGAAACATCGTCACTTCGAACCGATTTGGTTTACCGTGTGCGAATCATTATTGACAATCCCGATGATTATTTGAAACAAGGCATGCCCGTAACTATCCGTTTAACCGATTAATGGGTATGCCGATGACCCGAACACCACGTCCGACACTGCGTCACCATCATTTAAACGGTTCAAATGAACTGACGGATTCTTATGCCGTCGACATATCGCATTTGGTTAAACAATTTGGGGATAACACCGCGATAAACGATGTAACGCTTAAAATTCAAAGCGGCCGTATTATCGGCCNNGCCTTGTCGGTCCCGATGGTGCAGGCAAGACAACTTTGATACGGTTGTTGCTCGGATTATTATTGCCGACAAGCGGTTCTATTTCGATTTTGGGGTTAAACCCCGCCACCGATATGGACAAAATTCATCAACAAATCGGCTATATGCCGCAAAAATTCGGCCTTTATGAAGATTTAAGCGTTTTGGAAAATTTAAACCTGCATGCCGATTTGAAGGGTTTGACGGACGATGAAAAGCAAGCCGCCTTTCATACGCTGTTGGAATTTACGGGGCTTTCGAAATTTACCGGCCGTTTGGCGGGACAATTATCGGGCGGCATGAAACAAAAACTGGGGTTGGCGTGCGCGCTGTTGGGGCATCCGAAATTTTTGTTGCTTGACGAACCGGGGGTGGGGGTTGACCCGATTTCACGGCGCGAATTGATGAAAATGGTACGTGGATTGGTTAAGGACGGCAAAACCGTTTTATGGTCGACGTCTTATTTGGATGAAGCCGAAGGGTTTGACGATGTCATTGTTTTGAACGACGGCAAAGTAATTTACCATGGCCGCCCGTCCGATTTGACCAAAGAAGTGGATGGCAGCGTTTTTTTGACAAAAGGACACTCGGTTAGTAACCGCCGTTTGTTGCGCCAAATTTTAAAAAGCAATGAACCCGTGGTGGATGCCGTTATTCAAGGAGACCAAGTGCGTGTCGTTATTTGTGATGACAAAACGCGCAAAAAACATGCCAAATATTTGCAACGTGTCAAACCGCGTTTTGAAGATGCTGTCATTTACAAATTGGGCGGCATTGTCCAAGAACCGTCACAAGTAGCCAAAGAAATTGAAGTTGACGAAACAATGCCGATTGTGATAGAGGCCGACCATTTAACTAAAAAATACGGTACGTTTGCAGCCGCCAAAGATATCACATTTCAAATCAAGCGCGGCGAAATTTTCGGTTTGTTGGGGCCGAATGGTGCCGGTAAATCGACTTCGTTTAAAATGATGTGCGGCCTGTCGCGTCCGACGCACGGGCATGCCTATATTACCGGTATTGATATGCGCCAAAGCCCGATTGAAGCGCGTTCGAAACTTGGTTACATGGCGCAAAAATTTTCGTTGTTTTCCCCATTGACCGTTCGTCAGAATTTGGAATTTTTTGCCGGCATTTATGGGCTGAAAGGGAATGAAAAACAAGATAAAATCGAACAAATGGTTAAGATTTTCAACTTGCGCGGCTATTTGAAAAGCAAAGCGGGCGATTTGCCGCTCGGATATAAACAACGTTTGGCTTTATCTTGTGCGATTATGCATAACCCGCCGATTTTGTTTTTGGATGAACCGACGTCGGGCGTTGACCCGCTGACTCGCCGCGAATTTTGGAACCATATCAATTCCATGGTGGAAAAGGGGGTAACCGTCATGGTCACGACCCATTTTATGGACGAAGCGGAATATTGTGACCGAATCGCGTTGATTTACCAAGGCCATGCGATTAAAACGGGTACGCCGTCCGAATTGAAAAAAACGGGTGAAACGATGGAGGACGCTTTTATTCGTATCATTGAAGAATATGATGCCGCCCATCCGAATGAGGAGCGCACATGACAAACGTTTTATTCGATTTTGATTTTAACGTTTCCAATCCCTCCAATGGGGCAGGGAGGTATGTATGAGAAATATTCGCGCCCTTGTCAAAAAAGAATTTTTTCAAATTATCCGCGACCCCAGCAGTATTTTGATAGCCTTTGTGTTGCCGTTTATCATGTTAATGATTTTTGCCTTTGCGATTAATTTGGATAATAACCAAATCCGAGTCGGATTATTGATTGACGGCTACCGCCAAGAAATGAATTCGTTGGTCAGCGCGTTTGAAGGTACCGATTATTTGCATGTCACGCGTTATACCGATCGCCAATCACTATCCGATGCCTTAATTGCGGGCGATATAAAGGCCGGAATTGTTTTTCCGAATAATTTTGCCAAAGAATTGATGAGCGGTGTCAATGCGGCGCCCATTCAAGTTTTAACCGACGCAACCGACCCGAATATAGCAACTTTTGTGGCAGCGTATGTGCAAGGTGTTGCCCTTAATTGGCAAAAGATTTTTCAAACCGAAAAAGCGATAGGCGATATGGCAGGTATTGAAATTGAAAATGTCGTTTGGTTTAACCCGGAACTTAAAAGCCAATATTTCATTTTGCCAAGCTCCATTGCCATTATTATGTCGTTGGTTGGCATGATTTTAACGGCGTTGGTGATTGCCAGAGAATGGGAACGCGGCACGATGGAAGCCTTATTGACCACCAAAGCCACCAAATTTGATATCATTGTTGCCAAATATATTGCCTATTACGCTTTGGCGATGTGTTCGACCGCCTTTTGTTCGATATTGTGCATTGTGTTTTTCGGTGTGCCGTTCCGCGGGTCATATATCGTTTATTTTATTATGTCAAGCCTGTTTATCGCGACATCGCTTGGCCAAGGGTTTATTATTTCCACCTTGTCGAAAAATCAATTTTTGGCGTCCATCAGCGCGGCAACATTTGGTTTTTTGCCGGCGGTTATGTTGTCGGGCGCTTTGTTCGAAATCCCGTCAATGCCAAAAGCCATTCAATGGGTGACATATTTTATCCCGGCACGGTATTTTACAACGACCATCAATAATTTATATATGGCGGGCAATATTTGGTCGGTCATTATTCCGCAAGGCATCTTTATGCTGATTTTTGCGTTAGTTGTTTTTGTAATCGTTTATCGTATGACAAAGGAGCGTTTAGAGTGAAATTTTTTAAAACTTTTTTTGAACGCTTCAGCTATATCAAGGCATTAATTATCAAGGAATTGCAAATCATATGGTCTGATCCGAAAAACCGCGTGATGATTATTGCGCCACCACTTGTACAGCTGGGATTGTTTGCCTTTACCGCCACGCTTGAAATTAAAAATATTTCAATGGTTATTTATGATAAAGACAATACCGAAATATCCAGGGCTTTAACCGATAAATTCAAAAATACGCCGACAGTTGAAACCGTTTGGCATGTCGACAATCCGCATGATTTGACACAATTGATTGATCGGCAAAAGGCGTATATAGCCGTCACAATCCCTCAAGATTTTTCCAAAAATATTTATGCGGGCAAACCGGCAACCGTTCAATTTATTTTGGATGGGCGTAAATCCAATGCCGCGCAAATCGTAAATGGTTATGCAACCCAAATTGTTAATACGTTTCAATATGAAATCAACGGCGTTAATATGCCGAAAGTACCGATAACCGTTCAAATCCGCAATTGGTTCAACCCGAATTTGGATTACCAATGGTTTATCGTGATTACGCTGACCGGCGTATTGGCGATGATTATGGCACTGTCAATTACCGCCCTTTCGGTGGCTCAAGAAAAAGAACTCGGCACCTTTGACCAAATTATCGTGTCACCGCTTAAATCGTCGGAAATCCTTATCGGAAAAACGGTTCCCGCCGTTTTGATTACATTGATGGACGTCACGATTATGGTTGTAGCAGCCGTTTTGTTTTTCCATATTCCGATTATGGGGTCGATTGTGGTGCTTTATTTATGTCTGACAGTGTTTATTTTAGCTATTTGCGGCATTGGGTTGTTTATTTCGACACTCTGCCAAACACAACAACAAGCCATCTTGGGCGTGTTTGTTTTTATCGCGCCGACATTTTTGTTGTCGGGTTATATCACGCCGATTGAAAATATGCCTCCTTTGGTGCAAAAGTTCAGCTATATCAATCCCCTGACGTACTTTTTCAACTTAAGCAAAGGCATTTATCTGAAGGACATAGATTTTATCCTCATCATGCAAAACACGATACCGTTGATGATTATTGCTGTGATAACGCTCAGCTTTGCCGGTTGGTTTTTTAACAAAAAGTTGGATTAATCAACTTAAAAAAAACGATTTTTATTATTTGACTGTTTATAAGCGGTAATTTTTAGCAACGGCTTTTGAAGTTACCTTGTTTATTTTTTTTCTTGCTGTAAGTCTAAAAAAATGATATAATTGACAAAAAGGTGAAAGGCGCAACAATGAATGAGCGTTTAAAAAAAGCTTTGCTGGTTTCAACCGTCATGGCATCCGGGTTGCTTGCCAGTTGTTCAAGTATGCACCAAATGCCCGATAATGCGGCAACGATGCCGATAGCGGCTGCCCCCGCGTCCAAAATTTTATTGGATTGTGTCGATGAAAAAATGTTTACGCTTGAAACGCCACCCGAACTGCGTACGCTAACACCCGAACAACGCGTTGGGCGCGTGGAAGTACTTAAACAAAATATCGAAGGGTTTAGTCCTGCACAAACGGCCAAAATTGCCGGTGCACTCGAACGGTTGTTTTCAATTGACCAAGAACATATCCGCGCGTTGGCCGATAATATTCCCGATGGTATAAAAATAAAAAACGCATTGGAATATAAATTTATCAATGAGGTATCCGGCGTAGCGTTTTACATACAAAACAATAACACGATGTATATGTTCCCTGGGCTTGTTGACAAACAACATCCGATAGAGATTGCAGCTCGGGTCGCGCATGAACTCAATCATGGCAAGCAAAGTGTGCAAGGCATATTAAATCCGCTGCCAACTTATGTAGGTGCTGATAAATATATATCTGTTAAGATGGGGGTTGAGGCAGATTCCAAAGTCATGCATCATAATGTTTTTCATACCTTGGCTGAACAAGAAAAACATTGTACAGGCCAAACGGTAAAATGGTCTGAAGCGGGCGAGCAAGTGGCGCAAAATATATATGATGCTTTTTATAAGCAATCACTAAATCAGATTAAGACTAAAAATTCCCGTATGGAAGCGGTTAAGCTCCAAGATGAAGCTTCTATAATGACGGGGGGCAAGTACATATCTTATCTTCTCAATGGAAACGACCCCAATTGGAGTTATCCATATTTGACGTACCACGCCCAAAATATAATGTCCGGAAAGTCAGCGCACATTCCATTTGCAGTACAATCCCATGACAAAGTAATTGATTATATTTTTTCACAATTGGCACAAAAACATCGCATTTCCAAAAACGTTTTTTTAAATACTGAAAAGAATATTTTAAAAAATAATTATAAATCATTTGCGAAAAACATGGAAAGTTATGAATATCAATATTCTTACCAAGANNCTATATCAAAAATAAAAGTAAACTTGAAACCGAGACATTTTCATCTTCGGGCGGGCTGTTAAAACACTTTAAACGCGCCGCGGATAAAGGCGCCGTAGAAAAACAAGGCAATATTTACGTTTATCGTAGTGTAAACGGCGGACGTTAATATGTGATGGTATTAACTTCATTATAAATTAATTGTTGAGTATCAAGGATATATTCAATAACGCCGATATTTAAAAAATAGGACAGTTTTATTTAATCTTCTAATTCGATGCGCACTTTTTTTGTGGCGCTGCGCCCTAAATTATCCACCGCTTTAATTTCATGCATCCCGATAACGGCTTTAACGGCCAATGTGTCATTTGGCGCTGTAGTCCCAAGCAAAGATTCATTCATAAACCAATAGATGCGATCGGNNGGCAGCTGCCTTTAAGATAATTTTTTCGTCATCCAATTTATGTGACCGAACCAAATGCACGATATTTGAAACAGGATACACGATTTGGGGTGCCATGCCTTGATGATAGGCATTTATATCACATGTTGT
>DLOI01000051.1:0-7579 GCA_002477185.1 Alphaproteobacteria bacterium UBA7488
TCGGCTACGGTAAAGGACGCACGCTGCGTCAAATGTTGCGCGCACCATGTTATGGGGATTGGATGTACCCGTGCATTTTGCAACAACATCTTGGATACCGACTGTTTCAAAAATAGCACGCATCGGACCACCTGCAATGATACCCGTACCGGCCGGAGCCATGCGAAGAGTGACCTTCCCCGCCCCGAAATGACCAACGATATCGTGGTGCAGTGTTCTGCCTTCTTTGAGCGGAATGCGAACAATATTGCGACGGGCGCGTTCATTTGCCTTTTTAATGGCATCCGGAACTTCCTTAGCCTTGGCATGAGCAAATCCGACACGGCCTTTTTGATCGCCAACCACCACTAAAGCTGCAAAAGCAAATCTTTTACCGCCTTTAACTGTTTTCGAAACACGGTTGACGTGAACAACTTTGTCCGTAAATTCGTCCGCTGTTTTTTCAACACGATCTTCGCGATCTTTACGAGGACGGCGTTTCTTTTCTTGAACTTCGTTTTCTAATTGAGCCATTTTTTCCTCCTAAAAATCTAAGCCAGCTTCTCTGGCTGCTTCTGCAATCGCTTTTACGCGACCGTGGTAAATGTAACCGCCACGATCAAACACAACTTCTTTAACACCGGCTTTCAAAGCTTTTTCAGCAATCAATTTACCGACAAGCGTAGCGCCCGCAACAGTTGATCCTTTTTCCGAAAAACCTTTTTCTTTAGAAGAAGCGGCTGCTAAAGTAATACCGTTTTTATCGTCAATGATTTGAGCATAAATATTCTTTTCACTGCGATGAACGCTCAATCTCGGACGACCGCCGGCATTTTTCTTAATGGCATAGCGAACGCGAGCTTTGCGTCTTTCTAATTTCATATCATTTTTTTTCATGTCTTATCCCTTACTTCTTCTTGCCAACTTTACGCAAAACGGTTTCGTTATCATACTTAACCCCTTTGCCTTTGTATGGTTCGGGTGAACGGTAGGAACGAATTTCCGAAGCAACTTGACCAACCAATTGTTTGTCAACACCGGAAAGTTCAATGGCCGTCGGTTGCGGTGTAGCTACCTTCACACCGGCCGGAACAGCATAATTGATATCATGGCTGAACCCCAACGATAATTTTAAAGTTTGGCCTTGAGCTTGAGCTTTATAACCGACACCAATGAGTTCTAATTTGCGTGTAAAGCCTTCTGTCACACCTTTAACCATATTTTGGATATTGGCGCGTACCGTTCCCCACAGCATTTGATCCGTTTTGGATTTGCTGACAGGAGCAACACTGACTTGTTCAGCTTCAACTTTGACAGTTACATGTTTGGGCAAGTTATAGGACAATTCGCCCAATTTGCCTTTTACCGTCAAAACGTCGCCGTTTACCGTTACTGTCGTACCTTGAGGCACTTTAACAGGATATTTACCAACTCTGGACATTGTTTCCTCCTATTAAAATACTTTGCACAAAACTTCGCCGCCAATGTTAGCGCCACGAGCTTCGTGGTCAGACATGACGCCTGACGGGGTTGACAAAACATAGATACCAAGGCCGTTATAAACCTTCGGTAAGTCTTTCACTTTTGAATAAACACGGCGACCCGGTGTGGAAACACGTTGGATTTCCTTGATAACCGGTTTATCTTCAAAGTATTTGAGTTCAATTTTGAATTCATCGACGCCCGGACGAACGTTGACTTTTTCAAAACCGCGGATATAACCTTCGCGTTCCAATACTTCCAAAACGTTTGCACGTAATTTGGAAGCCGGAGCCGTTACGAAACTTTTACGGGCCATGCCGCCGTTTCTAATGCGTGTGAGCATATCGCCCAATGGATCTGTCATAGACATACTATCGTCTCCTTACCAGCTTGACTTGACCATACCCGGAATTTGACCTTCATTGGCCAACTTACGTAATTGGATACGGCTGAGTTTTAATTTTCTGTAAAAACCATGCGAACGGCCTGTCAATTCGCAGCGATTGCGAATGCGTGAAGGCGCAGAATTGCGTGGCAACTTAGCTAATTTCAACGTTGCTTCGAAAATTTGTTCATCTGTCGAATTTTCGTCGTTAACGATTGCTTTTAATTTGGCGCGTCTGTTGGCATATTTAGCTGCCATTTTTTCGCGTTTTTTATTTCTGTAAATGGAACTTACTTTTGACATTTTTTCTTCCTTTACTTTTTAAATGGCATGCCAAAACCGTCCAAAAGCGCTTTAGCTTCTTTGTCAGTTTTTGCAGTGGTTGCGATAATAATATCCATGCCGCGGACTTTATCAACCGTATCATAATTAATTTCAATGAATACGATTTGTTCTTTTAAGCCCATTGCATAGTTCCCATGCCCGTCGAAACTTTTGGCAGAGATACCACGGAAGTCGCGGATACGCGGCATAGCCGTTGTAATCAAACGATCCAAAAATTCGTACATTTTGTCATGGCGCAAAGTCACTTTGGCACCAATAGCCATACCTTCGCGCAATTTAAAAGTAGCGACGGATTTTTTCGAGTGAGTCAAAACGGGTTTTTGGCCGGTAATGGCTTCTAAATCTCTTAAAGCACCTTCCAATGCTTTGCGATCTTCGGTAGCTTCACCTACGCCCATGTTCAAAACAATTTTATCAAGTTTAGGAACTTCCATTTTGTTTTTGTAACCGAACTCTTTAATCAAAGCCGGCACAATCACTTCATCATATTGTTTTTTTAATCTTGCTGTCATGATGTCATCCCTTACTTACCAATAACTTCGCCGGATTTTTTTGCAATCCGAACTTTTGTTCCGTCTTGTTCAACTTTGATACCCACGCGTGTTGCTTTGCCCGATTTCGGATCAATCAAAGCTACATTGGAAACGTGGATGGGATGTTCTTTCGAAATAATCCCGCCGGCTGATTCTTGACTTGGCTTTGTATGGCGTTTAACCATATTAATGCCCGAAACAATAACTTTGTTTTCTTTGGGCATGGCTTTGATGACATCGCCTGTTTTACCTTTGTCGCGACCCGTAATAACGATTACTTGATCGCCTTTTTTAATTTTCATAGCCATTATAATACCCCCGGAGCCAATGACATAATTTTGACGAAGCCGGCACTGCGCAATTCACGCGTGACAGGGCCAAAAATACGTGTGCCGATTGGTTCACCATCTTTGTTGACTAATACAGCGGCATTTGTATCAAAGCGGATAGAAGAACCATCTGCGCGATGGATTTCTTTTGAGGTCCGTACAATTAAAGCACGANNGCCACATCCCCTTTTTTAACCTTCCCACGTGGTATTGCCTTTTTAACGGATACGATAATAACGTCCCCGACCGAAGCAACCTTACGCTTTGAGCCACCAATGACCTTAATGCACTGAACTTTCCGAGCACCGGAGTTATCAGCGACTTCAAGGTTTGTTTCTACTTGAATCATGGTATTTCCTTACCTTTTCAATTAGTTGGACATTTCCGTAATCACTGTCCAAGTTTTCGTCTTGGAAAGTGGACGGCTCTCAATAATCTGAACAACGTCACCGACTTTGAACTGATTATTTTCATCATGCGCTGTGTATTTTGCAGAGCGTTTGATGTATTTTTTGTAAACAGGGTGCATAACGCGGCGTTCTACTTGGACAACAACAGATTTGTCCATTTTATCGCTGACGACCACACCTTGTAAAATTCTTTTAGGCATGCTTTCTCTCCTTATGCACTTTGAGTTGCTTTTTCGGCAACCACTGTTTGAATTTTAGCAATCGTACGACGCACTTGGCGACGACGTGCCGTGTTTTTCAACTGGCCGCCGGCCTGTTGAAAACGCAAGTTTAAGGCTTCTTTTTTGAGCTGAGCTTCCATATCTTTCAGTTCAGCAACGCTTTTAGCCCGTAAATCTTTAATTTTTTCCATAATTATACCTCTTCATCCGGAGTTCTGGCAATAAAACGCGTTTTGATGGGCAATTTAGCGGCAGCCAATCTGAAAGCTTCTCTTGCGATTTCTTCAGAAACACCGTCTGCTTCAAACATAACGCGACCCGGTTTTACGCGGCATACCCAATATTCCACGGCCCCTTTACCTTTACCTTGACGGACTTCAGGCGGTTTTTTCGAGACTGGCACATCGGGGAACATACGAATCCATAAACGGCCTTGTCTTTTCATAGCGCGGGAAATCGCACGACGGGCAGCTTCAATTTGACGCGCCGTAATGCGTTCTGGTTCCAAAGCCTTCAGGCCGAAAGAACCAATNNCAAAGTCTAATGTCGTAGCTGATTTAGCGGCACCGTGAATGCGCCCCTTAAATGCTTTACGAAATTTCGTCTTTCTTGGACTTAACATTTTTTATTCGTCCCTTCTTTAATGTTGAGCTGATAAACGCTTGTCTTGAGCCATCGGATCATGAGCTAAGATTTCACCCTTGTAAATCCAAACTTTAATACCGATAGCACCGTAAGTCGTTTTAGCTGTTGATACACCGTAATCTACATCTGCGCGCAATGTATGCAAAGGCACACGGCCTTCACGATACCATTCGACGCGGGCAATTTCAGCACCGCCCAAACGGCCGCCGCAGTTAATACGAATTCCTTCAGCACCTTGACGCAAAGCCGATTGAACGGCACGTTTCATCGCGCGGCGGAAAGAAATACGTTTTTCAAGTTGTTGCGCAATATTATCAGCAACTAACTTGGCGTTGATTTCGGGTTTACGCACTTCGACAATGTTTACATTGACTTCATTGCCGTCAGACAAGGCGGTGAGTTCTTTTTTCAAAGTTTCAATATCTTGTCCTTTTTTACCAATAATCACACCGGGTCTGGCGCAATAAATTGTAACGATTGCCTTTTTGGCTGGGCGTTCAATCACAATGTGAGAAATCCCGGCACCGGCCAATTTTTTCATCAAAAATTCACGAATTTTGATATCGGCATGTAATAAATCGGCATAATTTCCTTCGGCAAACCAACGGGAATCCCATGTCCGATTAATACCCAAGCGCAAACCTGTTGGATTAACTTTTTGACCCATTAGATTTTCTCCTCTTCTTTAGAAACCTTTGCTTTGGCAGCAGGCTTTGCAGTTTTAGCTACTTTAGCAGGTTTTTCTTTTTTTGCAACTGTTTTTTCTTGTTCTTTCACAATAATCGTCAAGTTTGAGAAAGGTTTCAAGATGCGGCAGGCGCGACCTTTGGCAGCGGCTGCGAATCTTTNNAACCATTGACTTGCCGACATAAGCTTCGGAAACAATCAAAGTGTCAACATCCATACCATGGTTGTTTTCTGCATTGGCGATAGCCGATTGCAAAACTTTTTTAACTTCGTCAGCTACGCGTTTCTTGGAGAAAGTCAGTTGAGCCACAGCTTTATCGGCTTTCAATCCGCGGATTGATTCGGCCAATAAGTTCAATTTGCGAGGCGATACACGGATAGAACGTGCTTTAGCCATAGCTTTTTTTGTTTCTTGCTTCATCATTATTTCTTACCTTGTTGTTTCTTAGCTTTTGCATCAGCTGCTGTATGACCGGGGAATGTGCGGGTCGGCGAAAATTCGCCCAACTTATGCCCAATCATATTTTCGGTTACTAATACGGGGATGAACTTTTTACCATTATATACGCCAAAAGTCAAGCCCACGAAATCAGGAAGAATCGTTGATCTTCTAGACCAAGTCTTGATTACTTCGTTACGACCGGATTCTTTAACTTTAGCTGCTTTTTTAAGCACACTGCTGTCAACAAACGGTCCTTTCCATACGGATCTTGTCATGCTAACTCCTTATTTCTTGACTGCGTGACGCGTACGGATAATCAATCCATTCGTCCGCTTATTGTTACGGGTTTTCTTACCTTTAGTCGGTTGACCCCACGGTGTAACCGGGTGACGACCGCCGTTTGTACGACCACCATGCGGGTGATCAACAGGGTTCATGGCAATACCACGAACGGACGGGCGACGACCGAGCCAACGGGCACGGCCGGNNTCTTTGGCAAGAACTGTATTTTGATTGTCAGGGTTAGACACGGCGCCGACCGAAGCGAAACATTCGCCGCGAACCATGCGCAATTCGCCGGAATTCAAACGAATTTGAGCATAACCGGAATCTTTACCGATAAGTTGCGCATAACAGCCTGCAGAACGGGCAATTTGACCACCCTTACCTGCTTGCAATTCAATGTTATGAACAATTGTACCAACCGGCATATTTTTGAGCGGCATGGCATTACCCGGTTTGATATCAGCGTTTGTGGCTGCGATAACCGTATCACCTGCTGCCAAACGTTGAGGTGCCAAGATATAGGACAATGTACCGTCTTCATATTTAATCAAAGCGATAAACGCTGTACGATTCGGATCGTATTCCAAACGTTCAACCGTAGCCGGCATATCCAATTTACCGCGGCGTTTGAAATCCACCAAACGGTAAGCTTGTTTATGACCGCCGCCACGACGGCGAACTGTGATACGTCCGTGATTGTTACGACCGCCCGTCGATGATTGGCCTTCTGTCAATGTTTTAACAGGAGCGCCTTTATGCAAATCGGATCTATCGATACCGATTAAATGTCTGTTTGACGGAGTCGTTGGTTTATAAGTTTTTAATGCCATCTTATACCCCCGCTGTCACATCGATGCTTTGACCTTCAGCCAAAGTTACGATTGCTTTTTTAGTTTCGTTTCTAACACCTTTTGTCCCGCGGAACATTTTGGTTTTTCCGGCTTGACGAATGGTATTAACTGATTTGACTTGAACGCCGAACACGGATTCGACCGCTTTTTTGATTTGCGGTTTTGTCGCATCCAAAGATACTTCGAAAGTAACTTGGTTTTGTTCGGAGCCTTTCATGGATTTTTCCGTAATAACGGGTTTACGAATGACATCGTAAGAAGCCGCGCTTACAGCTGTATTAGTTGCTTTTTTAATCATTTCAGACGTCCTTCCAATTGTGCGACGGCGTCTTTAGATAAAACCAAGACATCCCGGCGAATAATATCATAAACGTTAGCGCCTTGAGCGGGCAACACATCCACATTGATGATGTTGCGGGCGGATAAAGCGAAATTGTTGTCCAATGTTTCACCACCGACAAACAAAACCGATTTCCATCCGTTTTTGTCAAAAGCGGCTTTCATCACTTTTCNNGTTTTGGGTTCGGCGGCTGTCATATCGTCCAAAATGAACAACTTGCCGTTTTTGGCTTTCAAAGACAATGCTACACGCATACCCAACGCACGGATTTTTTTGTTCAAGTTGTATGCGTGATCGCGTACAACCGGCCCAAAAGCAATACCGCCATGGCGCATTTGAGGAGCACGTTTTTGGCCTTGGCGTGCACGACCCGTTCCTTTTTGTTTGAACGGTTTTGTGCCCGATCCGCTCACTTCACCGATATCTTTGGTTTTGTGAGTGCCTTGACGGCGTTTGTCGAGCTGCCATTGAATGACGCGAGCCAAGATGTCTTCGCGAACGTTGACACCAAAGACCGTATCAGCCAATTCAATGGAACCGACGGGCTTTTTATCTAAATTGATAACATCTACTTTCATCGTCTATTCCTTCACTTCCATATTTTCAGAGGCAGCGACTTGTTCAGCTGGTTCTGCTGTAGCAATT
>DLOI01000051.1:7604-10417 GCA_002477185.1 Alphaproteobacteria bacterium UBA7488
TACGGGACCAACGGCTTGTTTCGTCGCTTTAACGGCATCTGTAATTGTGACAATATTTGAATCAAAACCGGGAACGGAACCTTTAACCATAATCAAGTTGCGGGCTTCATCAACAGCAACGACTTCCAAATTTTGAGCCGTAACGTTTTTATTTCCCAATTGACCCGGCATTTCCGTGTTTTTGAAAACACGGCCCGGCCATTCACGATTACCCGTGGAACCGCCGGAACGGTGTGTTCTGGAAACACCGTGGGTAGCATTGTCACCCGAGAAGTTATGTCTTTTCATAACACCGGCATAACCTTTCCCGATGGATACGCCGTGAACGTCAACTTTTTGTCCCACTGCGANNTTCCTGACAATTCGGCACCGACCGGCAAAACACAGTCATCCGATACACGGAATTCGACGAGTGTTTTTTTGAGTTCTACCTTAGCTTTTGCGAAGTGTCCAATTTGTGGTTTTGCAACATTTTTAGGTTTTGCAGTTTGAGCCCCCAATTGGAGTGCGACATATCCGTCACGTTCCTTTGTGCGAACATCCACAACCGTGCAACCGTCTACTTTTAATACAGTAACCGGAACACGTGTGCCGTTATCTTGGAACACGGACATCATGCCGACTTTTTCAGCGATTAAACCTGTACGCATTGTCTTTTCTTCCTTATACTTTAATCTCAACATCAACACCGGCGGCGAGGTCCAGTTTCATCAGGGCATCAACCGTTTGAGGTGTCGGATCAATAATGTCGAGCACCCGCTTATGGGTACGAATTTCAAACTGTTCACGTGACTTCTTATCGACGTGCGGTGAACGGTTCACGGTAAATTTTTCAATACGGGTCGGCAAAGGAATCGGTCCTACGACTTCAGATCCTGTGCGTTTTGCCGTATTGACGATCTCACGGGTTGATTGATCCAACAACCGGTGGTCGAACGCTCTTAATCTTATTCTAATATTTTGGTTTTCCATTTTTATAACCTTTCTTAACCAGCTAATTTTGCTTTGATTTCGTCAGCAACCATTTGTGGCACATCTGCATAGTGCGAGAAGACCATCGAGTATTGGGCACGACCTTGGCTCATCGAACGCAATGTGTTCACATAACCGAACATGTTAGCCAAAGGCACTGTCGCATCAATAACCCGGGCATTACCGCGTTGATCCATGCCGGAAACTTGTCCGCGGCGTGAGTTCAAATCGCCAATAATATCGCCCATGTAATCTTCCGGCGTCACGATTTCGACCTTCATAATCGGTTCCAACAATTTCGGACCGGCTTTGCTCATCCCTTCACGGAAAGCGGCGCGAGCAGCAATTTCAAACGCCATGGTTGAAGAGTCAACATCGTGGTATGCACCATCATAGAGGTTTGCTTTAAAGTCTGTGACGGGGAATCCAGCCAAAACACCTGTTTCCAAAGAAGCGCGAAGCCCCTTTTCAACACCGGGAATGTATTCTTTCGGAACTGTACCACCGACAACTGTGCTTTCAAATTGGAAGCCTGAGCCAGGTTCAAGCGGCGTAAATTTGATTTTGACGCGAGCAAATTGACCCGAACCGCCGGATTGTTTTTTGTGCGTGTAATCGCAATCGTATTCTTTCGAAATCGTTTCGCGATAAGCCACTTGCGGTGCGCCGACATTAGCTTCGACTTTAAATTCACGTTTCAAACGGTCAACGATGATTTCCAAGTGCAATTCGCCCATCCCTTTAATAACGGTTTGACCCGTTTCGGTATTGGAAGTTACGCGGAAAGACGGATCTTCCATTGCTAAACGGTTCAAAGCCAAGCCCATTTTTTCAACGTCAGCTTTGGTTTTGGGTTCAACAGCAATTTCGATAACGGGATCTGGGAAATCCATTTTTTCCAAAATAACCTTTAAGTTATCACCGCACAACGTATCACCCGTCGTGGTATCTTTCAAACCAACCAAAGCGACAATGTCGCCGGCTCTGGCTTCTTTGATTTCTTCACGGTGGTTAGCATGCATCAACAACATACGGCCAACGCGTTCTTTTTTATCTTTAACCGTATTGGTAACATATGTACCGCTGGTTAAAGTTCCTTGGTAAAGACGAACGAATGTCAAAGAACCGACAAACGGGTCATTCATAATTTTAAATGCTAAGCCGGCCAATGGTTTGTCATCTTCGGAAGCACAAACATATTCTTGATCCGTGCCAGCAATAACACCGCGTGCTTGTGGAATGTCAATTGGGGACGGCAAATAATCGACAACAGCATCCAAAAGCGTTTGCACACCTTTGTTTTTAAAAGCGGAACCGCAAAAAACGGGGATAAAGCTTTGAGAAATTGTCCCTTTACGGATACAAGCTTTTAATGTTTCAGTGTCGGGCATATTGCCTTCGAAATAAGCTTCCATAACGGCATCATCCATTTCGGCAGCCATTTCGACCATTTCGTTATAGTATTGTTCGGCCTTTTCCTTCAAATCATCGGGAATTTCTTGATATTCAAAAGAAGCGCCCAAATCTTCGGAATGCCAAATGATAGCACGTTTGTTTAAAATATCGACGATTCCTTTAAAATCGGATTCGGCACCGATTGGCAATGCCATCACCATCGGACGGGCACCCAAGCGGGTTTTAATCATATCAACGCAACGATAAAAATCAGCGCCGATACGGTCCATCTTATTGGCAAAGCAAATGCGCGGAACGCCATATTTGTCGGCTTGACGCCAAACGGTTTCGGATTGCGGTTCAACACCGGCAACGCCGTCAAATACCGTGATAGCACCATCCAAAACGCGCAAGCAACGTTCCACCTCAACCGTAAAGTCAACGTG
>DLOI01000051.1:10475-12181 GCA_002477185.1 Alphaproteobacteria bacterium UBA7488
TTCTTGTTCTTGTTCCATCCAGTCCATCGTGGCGGCACCATCGTGCACTTCCCCGATTTTATGGGATTTCCCCGTATAGTACAAGATACGTTCCGTTGTTGTTGTTTTACCGGCATCAATGTGAGCCATAATACCAATATTTCTGTATTTTTCAATCGGTGTCGTACGAGCCATTTGTTCCCCCTACCATTTAAAGTGAGCAAATGCTTTGTTTGCATCAGCCATACGGTGCGTGTCTTCGCGTTTGCGAACGGCATTGCCGCGGTTGTTATAAGCATCTTGCAATTCGCCGAACAAACGTTGTTCCATTGTTTTTTCGCTACGGCCACGGGCTGCGGAAATAATCCAACGGATTGCCAAAGCTTGTTGACGGTCCGGACGAACGTCCGTTGGCACTTGGTAAGTGGCACCGCCAACACGGCGGGAGCGGACTTCTACCAACGGTTTAACATTATTTAAAGCTTCCGTGAAAATTTCCAAAGCCGGTTTTTTGATTTTGGATTCAAGTTCATCAAAAGCACCATAAACGACAGCTTCGGCAATGGATTTTTTACCATCGTACATCAAGCTGTTCATAAATTTTGCAACCACCACATTGCCGTATTTGGCATCGGGTGTAACTTCGCGTTTTTCTGCTGCGTGTCTGCGTGACATAATTTACTCTCCTTATTTAGGGCGTTTTGCGCCGTACAATGAGCGCCGTTGTTTACGTTTAGCAACGCCTTGAGTATCAAGCGTACCACGGATAATATGATAACGAACACCTGGCAAGTCTTTTACACGACCGCCACGAATCATTACGACTGAGTGTTCTTGCAAATTGTGACCTTCGCCCGGAATGTAGCATGTCACTTCAAATCCATTTGTCAAACGGACACGCGCAACCTTACGCAAAGCGGAGTTCGGTTTTTTCGGTGTCGTTGTATAAACGCGCGTACAAACCCCGCGGCGTTGAGGGCATTCTTGCAAAGCAGGTACTTTATCTCTGACCGACTTGCTTTTCCGTGGTTTACGGATCAATTGGTTAATTGTAGGCATTAAATTCTTCCTTAAATATTTAAACCATTGCAAAAAATCTTTCGACGACCCATTCCGGGCAATCAAAAGAACGAAACTATGAACGCATCAGATAACTAGCTGATTTTGTTCAAAACTTTGTTAAACAACTTCACTTTAAACACCTCACGGATGAGGCGAATCGTTCTCTAAAGTGCATGCATTTAAACATATTTTTTATTTTAAGTCAAGCGGTTTTTAAAGGTTTTTATATAAAAAACGATTAAATTCGCTTATAAGAAAATTTAATCATTTTTATTTTCTAACTAATTTATTTTTTTAACAAAATCATTCAAAAAATAATTGTTGCCCCAAATATAAAACATTTGGAATGATAAAATATTATTTTGTCCGAAATACGTTTGCAGCTATCTTATAAAATGATGCCGTTTGATTAAAAACGGCAAGAACCATCACCAACATTCCTTTGGGCCGCAACCACGAATTTTATTTGAGTTGCCTACTATAGAAGTAAGTGCGCGGTATAAACCTTGCCCTTCTTCATTGCCGATAGCAATATAAACATCGCCAACGTTAGACGAACTAGAATTGTCAACACCGTCTTTAATTATAAAAGTTGCTTCATACATTCCGCCCTCATTACCCGAATATTGAACAGCGCCGACATCTGAAAACATATCTCTTGTAGC
>DLOI01000051.1:12311-12493 GCA_002477185.1 Alphaproteobacteria bacterium UBA7488
TAGCCAATACTCCCAACATTTCAATCATCGAACGTCCTCGCTCTTTTTGTCGTGTTTTTTGAAGCTTCAACATTTTCAAACGACGGAACATTTCCAAATGTTTCATACTCTTTCTCCTTTTAAATTTTAAATATCGACGCACAAGTCCTTTACGAGAACAACATACTTTTTTTTTAGGTTTT
>DLOI01000051.1:12524-16547 GCA_002477185.1 Alphaproteobacteria bacterium UBA7488
CAACTTATTGATTCATTGATAAAAAAACGATCCCATTTTAGAATAACGGCAGCAAGGCGGATTGTTCGGCGGAAGTGCTGAGGGTTTACGCTCCAAAAAAGCCGCCCGAGTGACGAGCGGCTTAAATATATTTTAAAAGGACTCTTTTAATAAAATAACGTCCTCCTGCAAACAAGTTACTATGCACTTTTAACCAAAGTCAAAACGGCTTGCAAGTAGCTGGGAGATTTGCCTTGCAATTCGGACACAATTTCGCCCAATTCGCCCGGAAAGGTTTTAACGTTAGCTTGGTTCGAATCCATGAACAATTGATGAACTTCAACATCCAACACATTGGCGATATCATTCAAGGTTGAAATTTTCGTGCTTGAAACACCGCTTTCAAGTTGGCACACCATTTCAACGGTTTTATTAATTTGTTTGGCCAGTTGGGCTTGGGTCATCTTTTTGGCTTTTCTGATTTTACGGATGTTTTTCGACAGCACTGCCGTTGCATTTTTTGTGGTCATATCTCTTTTTCCTTATATTTTATCTAAACGTTATTTCCTATATAGCTACCTGTCACAAATAGTCTTGACTTAATCGATATACTAAAAACTAGACAAAACAATATATGCTTGTCAACAAAAAAATTGCCAAATTTTACATTTTTTTGTATGTATTTTTCAAAAGCGGCAAAAAACAAGGGTTTTTACAGAACGAAAAAAGGATTAAATTTGTTTGGAATTGTCAAAATTCATGGATTTGGAAAATATATTTCGTGAGAATCGTCTTGAAATTTAAAAGAGAATATATTTCAATGACTTAAAAAAACATCAACTGACAAAAAATAATTTTCCATGTTGATTTTTAACGGATTTTTTTCAGACTTTATACTCTCTTGACAAAAGGTAAATATTCTTTGACAATTTTGACAACACGTTACCTAAAAAAGAACCTAAAACATATCACGATTAATTTTTATTTTGTTGTTCGACTTCATATGACATGAAAGAATAACTCATTCGTCTGTAGATAAATTCCTTGCCACCCATATTACATGAACTACAGGACATGAAAAAGTGTTTGCCTTAAAAATTTTACCGCACCACCATATAAAAAAGTGTTGACATTGTGAGATTTTAAACGCATCCTTTATTAAAAGATAAAAGGAGTTATTTATGCATCAAACTTTTAAAAACAAAGTATTTTCATCCGCTTGGATTTTAACCGTTTGCGCCGTTTGTTTTGCTTCCCCTGTCAATGCCCAGCCTATCTTTTTCGGCCGAGGGGATTTATTGCAAGCCAAAAATGCAGAAGCGGTTTCCAAAACGGCAGATAACCGATTGACGTTTAAAGAAAATCAAGGCGGCGTTACAAAAACCTTTAATCCTTGGGTAGAAGGTTTGTACAATAAAACTCATTTTTCGTGGGATGGGGGTTTTGACGCCTACAGCCAAGGATTTGCTGCCGGTATGGATGTTAAAGCATCGGACAGCCTTTTATTGGGTGCGGGATATGGTTATACCAAAACGAAAGTTCGTTCGGAATTTTACAAAAGCAATATTTATTCGGACACATATTTCATTTATGGCAAATACCAGCCCGAATTTTGGTATGCCAGCTCGGTTTTAAGCTATGGGCGCGGACGATATAATCAAGACGAACAAAACGACAAGGGCAAGTATCATGTCGATACTTATTATGGCCAAATAAAAATCGGATATGACCGTGACGGATATGACACCTACTCTGCCATTCGTTACACATACGTTCATCCGGACAATGTCATGTTAGGCAATGATTTTATAGAGCAAAAAAATTCTCAAGTTTTAACGGGCGTCATTGGAGCACGCATGTTTAAACAGTATGAATTTAAAAATGTTTTTTTCAAACCTGAATTGCACATTGCCGCCGTTTACGATTTCAAATCCAATAACCGCCCAACCATCGTTACCATACCCTCATCGGTCATGACATATCGCGCTGACGGTCGGCGCCTCAAACGGTTCGGGGGTGAATTCGGCGCCGGTTTGACGACCGTTATGGGACCGGTTGATTTAAGCTTAAATTATGATATTGAGGTGCGTTCGAAATACACCTCACAAACCGGCATGGTTGACATGCAATATCATTTTTAAACGCCTGTTACTTGTAAGCGTTTAATATCATAAGCCGAACGTCAATGATACAGCCCTTTTTTCTTGCAATGAAAAACAAACTAAGGTATAAGGGTGTTACAATTTAACAAAGAAGGAGCTTAGTATGTTGAAATTAGGAAGTTTTATCTTAGCACTGTTGGCCACATTTAAGGCCGTTGCCAATCCGGCTTGTGCCGTTTGTACGGTAGCCATCGGGGCAAGTTTAAGTTTGGCGCGCTCTTTGGGTGTGGACGATTGTGTTATCGGTGTTTGGGCGGGCGCGATGTTGGCCATGCTGGGGTACTGGACCATGCGTTTTTTTGATAAACGCGATTGGCACTTTAAAGGCCGCGATACGTTGTTAATGATATTGTCGGTTGGCATGATCGGGTTTATGTACCTGGGCGAATTGACTTATACGCCAATGATTATCGGCTATATTTTTTATATGGATTCTTTTTTATTCGCAACGCTTATCGGAGCATTGACATTGATTTTCGGCATGCACTTATACGCCTGGATGAAAGCGCGCAATGGCGGCCATGCCCATTTCCCGTTTGAAAAAGTCGTGGTGCCGGTTTTGTTGGTCTTTTTGGTCAGTTTAAGCTTTCATTACTTGGCCGTGTGCAATTGCGGAGCCGGCGATTTAATTGAAGTGTTGTAAGACAAGGCGATAAAATGAGCAGAAAATTTTTTCCCATTAATTCTAAAACAGCGCTCATCATTCTGTTAAGTTTGTTTGGCGTCGGGATTTTTTTTGCTCAAAAAGTTGTTGCCATGATTTTAATCGGCGGTTTGACACAATTCGTATTTATGTTCTTAGGCAATTTAAAAGGACAAGCAGGTAAAATCAGTCATCAATTCGGCATTTTTTTAATTGTCGCCGCTGGGACGTTTCTTATCGGATTAACAACCATATTGTTTCCATTAATGGGGCTACTGCCGCTGTTTTTGGCGTTGCCTTTCATATTGGGTTATCTGTCAGTCAAAGCCGGCGCGTTAATGGAGAAAAATTTTCCGATCGACAGCAATTATTCATTTAAAGCCTGTTTTTATCCTATTTTATTTTTAATTTTAATCATTATACCCTGGCAATTCAATGATTTTTTTGCCGGTCTTTTTTAGGAGGTTGAATCCATGAATAACCACAACTTTATAAATACTGACAACAAAGCACAATCTGTGAAAGACTTTGTAGAGAAGTTAGACGCTGGGAAGAAAAAGAATCCGAAGGATTTATCGTCGGACCAGGATTTAACGATAGCGTTAATGAACCTGATATCGATAGAGGAACATTTGGTATTTTCCGGTGCCAAGACGGGCAAGACGTCATTTTACGATATGGTTAAAGATATCCGCGAATTGCGCAAGAACTTGATGTTAAAGGTCATTCCGGCCTATGAAGGCGAAGTGTGGTGCATATCGAAACATCTCTTAGCTACCTCTATGCGGTTGATGGAAGTTGGGACAAAACAACAATCGATGGGACGAGATGAAGATGCGTATGCTCTGTTCAATCAAGCTTATGATTTATATTGTTTATTTTGGGGATTGAATATGGGGCTGATAGATACGGACGGCATAAAATGGCAAGAAGATAATACAGATGAAGTTATTCATAAGGCGCAAGAGTTGCAAAATGCATTAGGTGCCCGGATGAAAGAGGGGTCGAGCTGTGACGAGGATGTGAAGAATATGGCATTAAAAACTGATAATAATGAGGGCGAGAAGGGCATAATTAAGGGAAGTAAAAACATTATTATGAGTGATAATAAGAAAGAGAATGATGCACACACCCAACAGGGGCAAAATGATAACTCAACCGCACAAACACATAATGGTTCTATGTTCGACAAACTTAAAGCCGTTGTTAAAAAAGCTGTCGATTGTTGTATCGAGTAAA
>DLOI01000124.1:0-4704 GCA_002477185.1 Alphaproteobacteria bacterium UBA7488
AAGAATCGGATTTAAGGCTTTTATTGGTCGATGCACAAAAAGGCATTGACAAAAACACGCAAAACATCATCAACAATTTGGAAAAGAATCATCAAAAAACAATTTTGGTCATTAACAAAATTGATTTAGTGGCAAAAGAAAAATTACTGCCGCTTATCAGTCAGCTTAACAAACCCGATTTGTTTACCGATACTTTTACCGGCGGGACGGTTTAAATATTCCCGGCGTGTCGACTAAAATGATTTGTGTGTCGCCTTGTACCATTATGCCTCGGATACGCGATCGAGTGGTTTGCACTTTGGGCGATACAATGGATACCTTGGCACCGACCAAACGGTTAACTAAAGTCGATTTGCCGGCGTTTGGGGCCCCCAAGACGGCCACAAATCCGAAATGTTGCGTGTTTGTTGTGTTCATTTTAATTCCTTTATTTTGTTTTTAATAAAATAACACAGTTATAAAAGTTTTGCAATCTTTACCGCTTACTGCCTAAAGGAATAAAATTGACTTATAGAGGGCAAAAAAAATTAAAATACATTCATAGTCTTGTTTGCAGTGCAGATTAAATTTGCCCGTTTATAAAAAAAATAAATAGGCATAAGAAAATCAGTATATTTTAAATTCTATTTTACTTTTCCAGTTGTTTTAATAAATTGTCCGCCGCATTTTGTTCGGCAATTTTTTTGGATTTGCCTTCGCCATGCGCCAATCCCGCGCCCATAATTTCCACTTGCATGAAAAAATAAGGTTCATGGTCTGTCCCGGCACGTTTCAAGACGGAATAAACGGGCAAATCAAAAGCGTGTTTTTGCGCCCATTCTTGCAACGCTGATTTGGCGTCTTTCGGCGCTTCTTTGTTTGCTTCGACGTACGGTATCCAAAACGGCAACATAAATTCTTTGACCTTTTGTATACCTTGGTCTAAATACAGCGCGCCCAAAACGGCTTCGCATACATCGCTTAAAATCGACGGATTCGAGCGCAATTCGTCTTCTTTTGTTTTTATTAAAGACGGTATACCCATGTCAATGGCGATTTCGGCCAGCGTTTCTTCGCGCACCAAAGCCGACGGGCGGCGTGCCAATTCGCCTTCCTTTTCCTTAGGGAATTTTCTGTACAAATATTCGGCAATGACCAATCCCAGAACGCGGTCGCCCAAAAATTCCAACCGTTCATAGGGTGCCGATTTGCCATGGTGTGACAAAGTCAATGCGGTTGTCAAACATGTTTTGTCTTTGAATAAACTTTGAATATCCATATTAAATCCCCATAAAGAAACGGTCAAACCTTAAAGAATCTTTCCATTTCCAAAATTCGTAAAACCATCCTGCCCCGTTGTTGGAATAAAAAATCACTTCGGCGCGCCCTTCCAAATTTTCCGCCGGAACAGTTCCCCAATAACGGCTGTCTTCCGAATTATCGCGGTTATCGCCCATCATGAAAAAGTGTCCTTCGGGTACGATAATCGGATCGGTTTCATCTGCTCCACCTATATCGTTTATTTCATAAATGAGGTGTTTAACGCCGTTTGGCAAGGTTTCCATATACTTAGTATAGTAATTGCCGCCTCCTTCGGTTTGCCAATATTCCCGTCCGATAAGTTCGCGTTCGACAATCTTGTCATTAATATAAAGCCGTCCGCCAATCATTTGGATTTTATCGCCGGGCAATCCGATAACCCGTTTAATGTAATCGGTTTTATTGTCTTTGGGCACTTTAAATACAACAACGTCACCGCGTTCGGGTGCGGTGTAAAAAATGCGGCCTTTGGGAATAATGGGCAGTGAAAACGGGAATGAATGTTTGGATAATCCATAGCTATATTTTGAGATAAACAAATAATCGCCAATAAGTAAGCTCGGCACCATGGAGCTGGATGGAATATTGTAGGGTTCAAACGCGACCGAACGGATAAGCAGCGCAATGACGACCGCCCAAAAAATGCCGATGATATTGGCCCATAAAGAATTTTTTTGTTTATTTTTCATTTGAATTTTTGCCTTTTGTATGATATGTCATGAACAAATTTAATTTTGGTTTATATAGCATATAATGAAAGAATTGTCCATGTTAAAATTTAATTTAAAAGCATCCGAAAACAAAGCACGCCGCGGCGACCTTCATACTGCTCACGGCACCGTTCAAACGCCGGCGTTTATGCCTGTCGGTACGGCCGGTACCGTTAAGGCAATGACTGTCGAAATGGTTAAATCCACCGGCGCTGAAATTATTTTGGGCAATACCTATCATTTAATGTTGCGCCCGGGGGCAGAGCGTGTGGCAAAATTTGGCGGTTTGCATAAATTCATGAATTGGCAAGGCCCTATTTTAACCGATTCGGGTGGATTTCAAGTCATGAGCTTGTCAGGCCTTCGTAAAATTACCGAAGAGGGCGTAACGTTTCAATCCCACATTGACGGAGCAAAGTATAAATTAACGCCCGAACGGTCGATGGAAATTCAATACTTGCTCGATTCGGACATTACAATGGCATTTGATGAATGCGTAAAATTCCCATCTGAAAAAAAAGTCGTTCAAAAATCAATGGAAATGTCTATGCGTTGGGCTCGGCGGTCGAAAGATGCTTTTATTGACCGCGACGGGTACGGATTTTTCGGTATTGTCCAAGGCGGCATGCATGAAGATTTGCGTATGCAATCGATTAAGGCTTTGACAGGCATCGGATTTGACGGGTATGCCATTGGCGGTTTGGCCGTCGGGGAAGGGCAAAAGATGATGTTTGAAGTTTTGGATTATACGGCTTGCAATTTGCCCGCAGACAAGCCTCGGTATTTAATGGGTGTCGGGCGCCCCAGCGATATTGTCGGTTCGGTTTTGCGCGGCGTGGATATGTTTGATTGCGTGATGCCGTCACGTTCGGGGCGTACTGCGCAAGCTTTTACAAGCACGGGCGTATTGAATTTGCGCAATGCATGTCATATGGATGATTTATCGCCGTTGGATGCCGATTGTTCTTGCCCGGCGTGTCAAAATTATTCGCGCGGGTATTTGCACCATTTATTCCGGGCGGGCGAAATTTTGGGGGCGATGTTGTTGACGCAACATAACATTCATTTTTATCAAAATTTAATGAAACAAATCCGCACGGCAATTGAAGAAAACCGTTATCAACAATTCCATGATGATTTTATGAACCGATATGCGCACGACCGCAAAATGTAAAAGGTATTTGGACATTTATTTTGTGCAATTCTAAAGGCCGGTCAAAATAAACCGGCCATATGATTATGATTTATGGAAAAATTAAGTTTTTATCCGCTGATTAAGTATTCTTACGTATGGATTTGCTTTTTTAATAGAAAAAATTATTGACAAATTTATGGCTGCGTGATATACTTCTTTAACGTGAATATCAAAAGGGAGTCAAACATGAATAAAAAAGATTTTAATTCAAATGATGTTAATTGGACAAAAGACGAAAAAGAACTTATTGATGTGAAGGTACTGGGTGAGGTTAAAAGAGCGATTAAAACGACAGTGCTTTCACTTGTTTCAATTTGGTGTGCCGCACTCGGCGCGACTTCGTTTTATTTTCAAAAATCCGAAGCTGCGTCAAAAGAAGCATTAGTGAATAATGATTCGAATGCACTCGTTTTTAACAAAGAATTGTATCCTGATACGCAAACGTATGAACGCGCTATAGCCTCTGAAGAAAAATGGAAAAATGAAGTTAGAGCCTCTGTGGCCGCTCATAAAAATAAAGCGCAGTGGGCGTTGTGTATATCTGGATTATTTGCTTTGGCCGGCGCCGGTGGACTGTACGTGGGGCTGAATTCTTATAAATCAAGAGAAGAAAAGGTTTATTGGGATGTCTACCAACAACGTTTTCAAGAACGCGCCAAAGAAGGTTAATAATTGAATGAATTAGAAACGTACCTTAAAAAAGCCTCTTTTATAGAGGTTTTTTTATGCCCTTTTATAAGTGCAAATGTTCGTGTTAATTAATAGTATCGACCCTGAAAGATTTTAACTGTCGATTTGTATTTGGGGTGTCGTTTTTGATTTTTGTCTTGTGATTTGGATGGATATTTTGTAAAATAAACCAATGGAATAAAAAAGGATGATGATGACTGACAGGCGAAAATTTTCGGGGCTTGCCACTTTAGCTCCAGAAATCAGGGCGATAACCAAAAAGGCATTGGGGGCGCGCGGTTTTGCTGGCAGCGATATTTTGGAATTTTGGGAAGACATTGTGGGTGCCGATTTGGCGCGCGGTGTAGCCCCTCAAAAACTTACCTTTGAAAAGGATAATCGCACACATGGTACACTGGTCGTTAAATCCGCGGGTGGAGCTTTTGCCATGTTGTTTGAACATCAAAAAGAGCGGGTGATGCAGCGAATTAATGCTTTTTTCGGCTATCCTGCGGTCAGCCGCATCAAGATTGTTCAAGGCGCATTAAAAATCAAATCCATCCCGCAAAAAACCGTACTAAAAACCATTCCCAAAGATGAACTTCAAGCGCTGCAAGAAAAAGTTGGCATTATTGAAGATGAAGAGTTGCGCGAACGCACCTTTGAAATCGGCAAAGCCCTATTAGCGAAAAAATATTGACATGCCTAAAAATATGAGGCATAAATAAAGAAGGAATTTAAACTTGGGAGGATAAAAATGCCTGTACATAAAAAAACATCCAAAAGAAGCAGTACTCAAATACCCGTGGCCGTTTCAACCGAACAGCCATG
>DLOI01000124.1:4736-6645 GCA_002477185.1 Alphaproteobacteria bacterium UBA7488
TGCGTTCGCGCAACTCTTCATCCATTGCGACAATTACAATGCTGTATATTGTTATTTTGTTTGTAGCTTTTGTTTCATATAATTTTGAAGTGATGTTCTTTCCGAAATAAGTTTTTATCGTTGTATTTGAAACGCCTGAGGTTCCTTTGATGTTTGGAAAGGGTGCTGTATGGTATGCGTGCCATTTTTCAAATTTTTCAAGAATCTGCTTGACAATATGTGATAAATTGTGTATAAAATCCGCACATCTCCGAGAATGTGGGCGTTTGGAATAAGCCAAAGGTCACGCTCTGCGGATAAAATCGCCTTTAAGAACGATTTTTCGTTTGAAAGTTTTTGTGGGGCAGAAGACTATCGGGGCAACAAAAGGTTTGTTTATCTTTGTTTTGGATAGGCAGGCCAAAGATAAAGAAAGGCAAAACATGTCAAAAAGATTAAATTCAAAACACAAAATTGAAAGACGCTTGGGCGTTAAATTATGGGACGGCAAAAGCCCCGTTGATAAAAGAAATTACGGTCCGGGCCAACACGGTGCAAACCGCAAAAAACCGACAGATTACGGTGTCCAATTATCCGCCAAACAAAAATTAAAAGGCGTTTATGGGAATGTGTCTGAAAAACAATTGCGCAAATATTATGCCGAAGCTATCCGCCGCAAAGGGGATACTTCCGAAAACTTGGTCGGTATTTTGGAATGCCGCTTGGACAGCGTTGTTTACCGCATGAAATTCGTGCCGACAGTATTCGCTGCTCGCCAATTCGTGAACCATGGCCATGTATTGGTTAACGGTAAAAAAGTTGATATTCCATCTTATTTGGTCAAAGCCGGCGATGAAATTTCCGTACGCGATAAAGCCAAAGAAATGGCTTTTGTGATTGAAGCGGCCGCTTCGACTCGTGAAGTTCCCGATTATATGGAAGTAGATGCCAAAGCNNAAGCGATGAAAGGTACATTCATCCGCATACCGAAATTGGCTGACATTCCGTATGCGACACAAATGGAACCAAATTTGGTCGTCGAATTCTATTCACGATAAGTTTAAGGGTTTATTTAAAAAACCTTCTGCCCCAAAGCGGAAGGTTTTTTTAAAACCCGTATTTTTTATTTAACCGGTGATGTTATATTTAATTTAAATATAAAAACTGGTTATTTGTTGAAAGAAATAAAATGAGTTATTTAGAATTAATATTTCATGCCTTCATTACATTATTTGTTGTTGTCAACCCACTGGGGGCAGTGCCGGTGTTTTCAAGCTTAAATGCTGGAACGTCGGTGGCTTGGAAGCGAAAAATGGCTTTAAAAGCGCCACTGGTCGCCTTTTTAATTTTGTTGTTTTTTGCCTTTTTGGGTAACCCGTTTTTGAAATTTATGAGCATCAGCATCCCGGCATTTCGAATCGGCGGCGGTTTGATGTTGTTTGCAATTGCTTTTGGGATGTTGTTTAAAGAATCCGAAGAAAAGAAAATTGTCGAATCCGATGAGGTCAAAGCCAAAGACGTTTCCGTTTTCCCGATTGGTATTCCGTTATTAGCAGGGCCCGGTAGCATTACAGCCATTATATTGTTAATTAATAATCAAGCCGGACATTTTTTTAGCCAGTTTTTAATCATCTGCGTGTTGGTTGCGATTATGTTGTTGGTTTGCGGACTGTTTTTATTAACCAACAAGCTTGCAAAATATATGACAATGACGGTTAATAATGTTATTACGAAAGTGTTCGGGATTATTTTGGGCGCTTTGTCGATGCAATTCGTGATTGACGGTGTGCTTGGTGTTGTCAGAACGGCTTTTTAATAAGACATCGGCAATTTTTTTATGTTACAACGCTTATTTTATTTTAGAATAAATGGGTTATTACGTGTTTTTTAAGGGCGAGTAATTTGTTCAAATTACTAAGTGAGATATTTT
>DLOI01000027.1:0-176 GCA_002477185.1 Alphaproteobacteria bacterium UBA7488
AGACAAACAATTGCCGATGGACAGGGGACATTCCTAAAAGATGCCAAGGGTCGTGTCGGCCGTGTACCGTTTTTATCGCATGTCGGCCGTGTCACACATTATAACCCCGTTATTTCATCCGCCGTCCAAAGTGCAAAACAAACACCGTCGCTTAACGGTTTGCCCGATACCGATGC
>DLOI01000027.1:261-4429 GCA_002477185.1 Alphaproteobacteria bacterium UBA7488
TTGGCTTCATTAACCATATCGCGTTACAATATGCTCCAGATAAAGATGTGTATCGTAAATTCGTGTCGAATCCGCGGTTTGATTTGCTTAATGATTTGGTGCATCCGAATGCGTTTAAAAAAGATATACCGCGTTTAAACGAACCCGTTCGCACGAAAATTTTACAAAATACACAAGAGCGGATGATGGAAAACCCGTTCGGCAAATTGACATACAGACATGTTTTTAATCCATCTTTCGGACAAAAAGCGGCTGCTTTGACAAGGAGCGGTATCATCGGCGATATGGTTAATGAAGCCAAAATTGGCAGGCAAGCGATTGCCAATTTAAATTTGGCCGCCAAAAGGCCTCAGCCATCCTATGGCATGTCCCGTTTAAGGAAAAGTGGTATTTCAGCATTCGAAAAGTTATGGGGAAAGCCAAATGGGTATCGGTCGGCGGAATTTTTAACCCGTCCCGTTCGACGATTGGATACGAATGATTTGCGTGCGCCTTGGGAATTTAATTCGACACCTTTTTTAGGCAGGTTTTTAACCGTTCCGATTGTTAAAAGCATCGGCACGGTGCAAGAGGAAAATTTTTAAAAAATATAAAACTTTTCATGATGTTTTATGTGCATCATTTTTTAAACATCCATTAAATCAACCGGCGCCTTTTTAAGCTTTATGAATGCCGCAAAAATAAAATGAGCGCCTATATCAGGGAGATAACAAAAGTGTTAATTTACAAAGGCAGCCCATTTTTTGACACAAGAGTAGCGCACAAAATGTTTGAGGAAAACAAACAGTTAATGAATGATAGGGGCGGGTTTGAAAAGTTACTTGAAAATTCTTTATTTTTCAATGTCTATGACAAGGGATGTTTTATCGGTATTTTGTTTGCTTTTGAAGAAGAGGGCAAAACATGGATCGGCGGGGCGGCGCACAGAAAGTGTCATAAAGCTTGTATAAATGCCGTCCAAGAAGTTGCAAGCATGTTTGACAAAGTTTATGCCAGGACGCCCCACAAAACAGCTGCTTTTTGTTTAAGGCGAGCGGGTTTTAAGTTCGTACACAAGCAAAAGGATTTGATGATTTTTAAATTTAAAAAGGGAGCTCTACAAAATATAAGTCAGCCGAAATAATTTAATTTTATCTTGGCCTTGGCAATTGCCCAAGGCTTTTTTTATGAAAGGAAGCAAAAAATGAGTTCAAGTTCAGGAAAAGCAAAAATGCCGACGGTCAATTATGATACGGGCGGTATGTACGGGTCAGGAACAGCAGGAAAGACAAATTCTTTTAATCCGACGGGGTTTCAAAGCAACCTTGTGAAAACAACCGAAAACGCTATACCCGATTATTTAAACCAAATGATTAACTCCACTTATGACAGTACTGTTTTTAAAGCCCAAACGGCACAGCGTAACAAATTGGCGAGCCAATCCTTTGAAAACAATTTAATTAACCCCTTGGCACAACGTGGGCTTACGCGGGGGTCGTCCATCAATCAAATGGGCAATGAGTTTGGAAAGAATTTGATTAACGCCGAACAAGCCGCCATGACACAAGAAGATGCACGGGTGTCTAACATCTTATCCAACTTGTTCAATTATTACCAAATCCCGTACAGTATCATGACTGGGTTACAAGGGAGTGCGCAAGGATTGCTGGGTCAACGATTACAGGCGGATTCTGCTGCAAAACAAGCTCAGGCACAGTTATATGCGGGCATAGCACAAGGTATAGGCAGTTTAGCGGGTTCGGATAAACGTTTGAAAGAAAATATTGAATTGTTACAAACTGTTGATGGTTATAATATTTATAAATTCGATTATATTAAAGGTGCCAAAAACCAAGTGGGGGTTATTGCTCAAGAAATGCTTGAAAAACAACCGGATTGTGTCGGAATTGGCGACGATGGATATTATTTTGTGGATTATGCAAAACTTCCGATTAAAGTACAAGTATATATAAATACTTTAGTTGACAAGTAAAAGTTAATATGATAGTATCCCCCCCTTAGGGGAGGGTTTCAATTGCATAAATTATTAATAACACTCATTTTGACAATTTGTATGGCAGGTTGTGCAACTGAGGAAAGATATAAAAAAGAATTAAATAGTTGGATCGGAAGACCCGAATCCGAGTTAATTCGTCAAAAGGGTGTGCCAAATGGTATATATAAATTAGACGGCAACAAATATCTAACCTATCAATATCAAAATATATCATCATATAATGGGAAAGTTAAATTTTTTCATTGTGATACAACTTATGTCATTGAAAATAAAGTCGTAATTGATTGGTCTTTCAAAGGCAACGCCTGTAAGATGTAAAAATAATTTGAAATATTTAGATGAACGGTTAAGCCTCTGCTTTAATGCAGAGGTTTTTTTAATGGAGGAAAAATGCAAAAACAAGCAAATCAGAATATTATAGATTCGATTATGTCAAAAGTGGATATGTGGAATTTCAGCCCATATAAAACACAAACGGGCGGCAGCGTGGACTTGTTAGGTGGCCAAGCTGTCATGGGAAGTGTACCGTTCATCGGCAGAGACGAATATGCCCATAATCCCTTTCACAATCAGATGTACGGTCAAGAATCTGATTTCAGTTCTAATATGAGGGAATTGCCGGTTCAAAGTGATACACACAAGTTAGGCGAAAAGTCATCTTGGTGGGAAAAAACAAAAGACTTCGCGGGGTCGGGTTTGGGGCGCAGTTTAATTGCGACAGGATTAACCGGCGCGTTAACGGCCGCATTTGGCGGCAGTCCGTTAGAGGCTGTTTCATATGGTGTCAAATCGGGGGGTAGCGCAGCGAATATTTATTCACGGAATTTGAAAGATTTAAAATGGCTTAAGCATCGTCAAGAACAACTGGATCAAAGGGCTTATGATAATGAACAAAACCGCCAATCAAGGATTGAACAATCGGCCGTCAATGCCGAACTGCGCAAATCCTTGGCTGATTTAGCTTATCAACGTGCCTTGGCATTGAATGGTCAAAAGAATGATTATACGATACAAACGGATGAACGCCGCCAAGGTTATAAGCAATTAAATGATTGGATGCAAAATCAATATGCACTGGACCGTTTAAACCAAGAGTATGATTATCGTGATGCTGCTTTAGAAAAGAGATTCGAACAAGAAGAAAAAATGGCGGCTTTGCGGCAAAATTATAATGAATTAAATAATTGGCAAAAACGCAATTGGCAAGTCCAAGACCGAGATTTGAATTATGAACGCCAAATGTATGCAGATGATTTAGATTTTGAACGGCGAAATGCTTTAAACGATAAAGATTTCGAATATCGTTTAGCCTTATCGGGTATCGGGTTTGACCATGAGATTCAAAAGATGGCTCAAAATTTGGACAATCAAATGAAAATGGCTGTACTTGAAGGCGATATCGAAAAGGCGAATACATTATACAAAATGCAATTACAATTGGAAAATGAGATTCAAAGTGCGTTGGCTAAAGGGGAAATTCAAGCAAGCTTACCTACCCGAAGTATGAAAAACGATATGTATTTTAAGGCAAAAAACCGCGGTGTGCCGCAAGGGTTTACAAACGGTAAAAATGTGTCACCCTTTTTAAATCAATCAACACTTGTTTTGCCCGGTCAACAAGTCAGATAATGCAAGCTGAAGCGTTTTTAATTTTAAAGGAATTTACATTTAAATATATCACGCATATTTAAAGGGCGAATGGGAATAATTTATGGGAGTTTTATAGAATGCTAAGTGGTAAAAATTATTTTCAAGATTGGCCGAAACCAGCCTTGGCGAATGATGAATTTATGTATCCAGTCAAACCTATTGAAACAAATGTGTTGACACGTCCGGGATTGTTAAAAAACTATTGGGGATTGCCCGTGGTGCCGGAACCTTCGGTAAAAAAAGCTGAAGATATTATTAAGGAATTACCGCTTAACGGTCAATTTTATCCACAGGCGCAAAATATTTTTAACAATGATGATGTAAAATCTGCGCGTTTTTTAAAACCGACATTGAATGAAATTGTTGCCGCAAAATATCCGTTGGTACGAAAACAAAATACCCGCCAAGATTGGAAGGCTAAAAGCGCGAACGCTGTTTCGGATTTTATGGTAACAAATCCGATTGCCCGTGCGTATGGTTTAATGTATCAAGGTGTTGCCTTTTTACCGAAGGTTCCGGCAC
>DLOI01000093.1:0-150 GCA_002477185.1 Alphaproteobacteria bacterium UBA7488
ATGGATAGCAGGACGCGCGAACGGCCAAAAAGGAGCCACAGAAACCACATCGGGTTGGATGCCTACCTACGGCGATTTGGACTGGCGCGGGTTGGATATGTCTTTGCGCGCGTTTGAAGCGCTAATGGATGTCGATGCGAAAATGGCGCT
>DLOI01000093.1:227-2036 GCA_002477185.1 Alphaproteobacteria bacterium UBA7488
TGGAACGCACCATCAAGGCATCGTAATTTTCTTAAATTATGCCGCGCTATAAAAAGAGGGGATAAAAATTATCCCCTCTGTTATTTGATAAACAGCCCTTTAGTTTTTTTTCGTCTTATTTTTTAACCGACTTTTTTTTAAGGGCATTTTGGTTTTTAAAGTTGCAATTTGAACCGTAGCCTCTTTTTTTGTCGCAACCTTTTTGCCGGCTGTGGCAACATTCTTTTTACGTGTTGCGCCTGACGTTTTTTTATGCGTTTTAATCACGGCTTTTTCAATGTTTTCATCCGTGATTTTATCGGCCGNNGTTTCAAATACGGAATTTTTCAAATCCGCCTGCTCAATTTCGTAAAAATACTTGCCGTACAAGACACTTAAGAAACTATAAAAATAAGCGCTTAACAAAGCGGCGGCCAACAAACCGAAGCCGATGGCAAAAATACCGCTCATTAAGGCAATTAAATACAAGGGGACAAAAATTAGCGACCATAAAAAGATGACGCCGTACAACTTAAACATTTTACCCCAAAAACGAGCAATAAATTTTTTGTTGCGCGCGACACAAATACCTTCGGTAACTTCTTCTGTATCCACATAAAAATATTGAGCGGCAATGTAGTAGAATAAGATATAAGTTACTAAATAAATTGTCCACAAAATAACGGCCACGGCACCTAAAATTTCCGATACGGCCGTAAGGGCTATAACACCGATTAATCCCAATAAAAACACCAGCCAAACCGATGCCAATGATCCCAAAAAAGCCAGTATCCAAAAACCAAATGTTTTTAATGACATAATTGTCCAATCGCCAAAATCATCTTTCGAATTGATTTGGGGCATTATTTCATTCGGTTCGGATAAAACACCGTTGCCTTTTTTCAATGCTTTTTTTGTATTTTGAATTAAACGGACATTTAATCCCATCCATAAAATAGAACACACCAAATTCAGCATCATAAAGCCCATTGAAAAACTGACAGCACGCTGCAGATTTTCGGGCGTCTCTTGCATTTGTTCCAACCGGTCAATACGCTGTTGCAACGCAGCTTGACGAATGCTTTTTTCATTGGGAGTATATTCGTTAACGCCTAAATCATAAACTTCAACCAAAATCCCTTTAACTTCGCCATAAACGCTGTTAAGCCCGTCAGGCCCATACATTTCTGTTGCCAAAGGGATAAAAAATAAAATCAAAGGCAAAATGAGCCATTTTGAAAAAGGAACTTTTAAATAGTGCATAAAGTGGGGTCCTTTCATTAATAAATTATTTCCTTCCTTTTTATACACTTAAGACACCCATTCTTGCAAGGATAAAAAAGGGGATTTAAAATAAAACTAAATTCTTAAGGTCTATGAATAACCTTATCTTAAAAAAGACAGATTTATATACATAACTTTCCGGGAGTTAGGACAAATAATTCATTTTTAAAATGTTGCTCATCAAACAAATGTCACCCACTGAACTGAGTGCACAAAAATAACATCCATTACGGCAGTTATTACATACCAACCAACTAAACTTAATTTAGGCAAGATATTGACCCTTCCAACTCATCAAATTACAGCCGGAATTGAAGCACATAAGGGAAAGTTTATAACAATAACGTACGTAAATTTATAAAGTAAAAAATTCATTTTAGGCGAGATAATATTGTTAAAACGGGTGTCCAAACGAAAGTAAATTTACTCTAAGAGACCTAACGCTTTGATAATAGAATTCCGGCAGGTAAAAAATTCGTTTTAGTGAGTTAGATAAAATTATTTTGGGAAGCGGCCTGTACCAAAGTACCGGTTAGCTTCCCAAAA
>DLOI01000093.1:2155-2549 GCA_002477185.1 Alphaproteobacteria bacterium UBA7488
AGATTTTACCGTCCTTTTTGGCCATAAATTCAACCATACGGACCAAAGCGTTCGAATAACCCCATTCATTATCGTACCAAGATACGATTTTGAAGAAGCGTTTTTCACCCGGCAAATTGTTTTGCAAAGTGGCTTTCGAATCATAGANNTGAAGCGCGCGGATCATGGATGAAATCGGTGGAAACCAATTCTTCGTCCGTGTAACCCAAAGTGCCTTTCAAATAGGTTTCTGAGGCTTTTTTCATCGCAGCATCAATTTCTTCGATGGATGTATCGCGAGCGGCGTTAAACGTCAAATCAACGACGGATACATCGGCAACGGCAACACGGAAAGACATACCTGTCAATTTGCCTTTAACAGCGGGAATAACAACGCCGACGGCTTTGGCCGCAC
>DLOI01000100.1:0-986 GCA_002477185.1 Alphaproteobacteria bacterium UBA7488
AGTTATAAAGACGCATGGAGCGGTGATACGCCGGGAATGAACCAAGATTGAACGGTATCGGGGCAATCCGCGTTCGCAATATCGCCCGTTGGGCGGCATATGTCAACTTTGGCAATATTTAATCCGCTCAAAGATAAAGCAGTTTTGGAAAAATCATCGTTTTTTTGCAATGTTCTGACAATTTCAAAAAACAAGGGTGCCGCCGCGGTACGCCCGACAAACGAAGAATTCGGGGTGCCGTCAAAATTGCCAATCCAAACGCCGATAATATATTTGCCGGCAATACCAACGCTCCATGCGTCTTTATAACTGTAAGATGTACCGGTTTTCCAATAAACAGGTATGGATTTATTTTTATCAACCGGTTCGTTATATTTAAGCATTTCAAGCGTTAAAAACGCAGCCTCAGGTGAAAATAAGAACGAGTTTTTTTGGATTTCGGATTCGGTTTCATCTTCACCCTTAACAAACTTTAAATCACGGCTTATACCGCCGTTTGCCAAGGCACCATACATTTTGACCATTTCATGCATGTTGATTTCAAAACCGCCTAACGCCAACGCTAAACCATAAAAATCTTCGGATTTTAAATGTTGAATACCGCTTTTTTGCAATAAAGCATAAAATGCATGCGGGGACAATTTTTGCAACAATTCAACGGCGGGAATGTTTAAACTGTAAACCAAAGCTGACGTTGCCGTTACGACGCCCCGATACCCGTGGTCAAAATTTTCGGGACTGTAAAAAGCATAGCTTTTCGGAACATCTTTCAACATTGTAAGCGGATGAATTAACCCTTCATCCAATGCCAGCGCGTAAATAAACGTTGGCGTTAGGCGGTTTTGANNCGTAAATAAACGGTTTCATCGCCGATCCGGGCGAGCGGCGCGCTTTTAACCCGTCGACTTGCCCCGAAATGGGTGTGCTGAAAAAATCCGCCGACCCGATATACGATACAACTTCCATTGTTTGCGCATCGGCAACCT
>DLOI01000100.1:993-1918 GCA_002477185.1 Alphaproteobacteria bacterium UBA7488
TTAAACCGTATTCTTTTTTGCGGTTCAGGTAGTTTTGTACAATGCCCTCCAGGCGCCTTTGCAACGGCATGTCAAGCGTTGAAACAACAGAACCTTGGGCTTGGTTTAACACATGAGAGGTAAAATGTGGTGCCAAAAATGGAATTTGCGAGCGTTTATAAACTTTTACCGGCAAATTTAAATAGGCATTTTGTGCATCGTTCGGATAAGCATTTTGCCACAATATGTTTAAGCGTTGGCGCGCTTTGGATAAATCCGCAGTGTTTTTATTCGGATTTCGTTTAGCCGGATTTTGCGGAACGACCGTCAAGGTTATGACTTCGGGCAAAGATAATTTTTGAACATCACTGTGAAAATAAATCAACGCCGCTGCCCCAAGCCCTTCAATATTATCGCCATAGGGTGCCAAATTAAAATAACTTTGTAAAATTTCGTCTTTGCTGTAATGGCGTTCAATTTGTATGGCGCGTCCCATTTGTTCGATTTTGCCCCATAAGGTTGTCGAATCGATGTCATATATCAAGCGAGCCAATTGCATCGTAATAGTGGAGGCTCCTTGTTTGCGACCACCTGTCAACATACTGACCGTGGCGCGAATAAGGGCAGATAAGTCCACGCCGATATGGGTGTAAAAATTTTTGTCTTCATATAAAATGAGGGCTTTTTTTGCATTATCGGGAATTTTTTCAAGCGGGATAAAAAGGCGATACTTGTCATCACGGCTTAACGTCAGGCGCATTAAATGCCCGTTTTTATCATAAACGGCCGAAGAAAACGTAAAATTATCCATCAGCGGCCCTTTGGGTATGAATAAGTAGGTCAGGGCGATAAGCACAGCTAAAACCGCTACTCCTATAAAGATTATTTTATACCTCTTATATTTCAAACAGATTTGCGCACCCATGGCTTGGATACTAACTTTTCC
>DLOI01000100.1:2019-5328 GCA_002477185.1 Alphaproteobacteria bacterium UBA7488
CGCTGGCATAAGTCGGCGGTACAACGAAGTCTCCCTTGGCGATGGTTTTGGCTTTATATGAAATTTCAACCATATCTCGGGTTGCAGTCAGATAAAATACAGCGCGGTCTTCGCGAACTTCAAAACTGTCCAAATAACTTGTTTGAATCGAATCGGGCATAATTTCAAAGCATCCGGGTACCAAATCGACAACCGCAACATCTGTTATGTACGCTTGCGCTTTGGACCGTACGCGCAATTTGACGGTGACTTCTTCGCCCAAAGCGGCCGTATTTATTATTTCGCCTTTGGCATTTTGGATTTCTTTAACCACCTCAATACCTTTTGCTACGGCTGTTTTAGGCAATTGCACTTCAAACCCTTGGTTCGTGATAGTGTAATAAAACGGCCTCGGGCTTGTGATTTTAAGCGCTTTATTTGCCGGTAATTTTGAAAAATCCAACGTTGCAAAATCGCCGTAAATACCGCCCTGTACGGAAAAACGAATCTCTTTGTCCGCTTCTTTTGCCGCCGGATAAGCACTTAACGCCAAAATCGAGTAGGCTGAAGAAATGGAATTCATCTGTCCGTTTTTAAGCGGGCGTAACAAAACGTCAACCCCTTTTTCGCGAATGGCCGCAAATTCGTCGGCAAAATGTAATGCCATCAGGTAAATATACCGTGCATCTTGTACCACGTCGGTGCCCAATTGATAATCGCCTAGAACTTGACGGGCTTTTTTTGCATTGCCCAATAATTGATAGCTGGCCGCCACATATGCCGCAGCCAAAGATTTTTTCCAATTTTTATCCTGACTTAACGTATTTTCCAAATTGATTAAATAATTGGTTGTTACTTCACCGCTGAGGGTCAACGTATAAATGGCATACGCTACATTTAGGTTTTCAGCCCCATTTTGAGGTGTGGTACGCGCAATTTCTTTCATGTAATCCGCCGCACGGTTAATCAGCGTCTCGGGTACATCGAAATCGCGTTCTTTGGCATAATTTAAAAAGTGGAACGCATAAATGGAATCAAAATCATTTATTTCGCCGCCCGCACTTGTCCAAGGTGTAAAACCCCCGCGAGGCGTTTGGCGCATTTTTAAGATGTTGATGGCTTTATCAAACAAATCATAAACATCAACGCCTTTGACAATTTGGGGGCGTTCAAACAACATCGCAATCATTGGGAAAGCGCGGCTGACCGTTTGTTCGGTGCATCCGTATGGATATTTATCCAAATATTGTACTAATGAACGTGCCAACACAAGCGGCGAAGTGGATACATCAATTTGTTTCGTTTGATATTCATCATACAAATCCAACGAAAAATCCTTTAATGTTATTTCTTTGTCGGCATATCCCGATTTGATGTCGCTGGTGTATGGCATCGACGGGCGAATACCGGTGTGAATACTCATTTTGGATTCGTAAGCCCCCGATTTAACCGTAAATGCCAAAGTGCCGTCGCCAAGTTTCGGCAACGCTTTTATTTTGAATTTAAAGCTTTTTTGAACGCCTTCAATTAATTCGGCTGTTTGGGAAGCATTCCCTATAATTTCAAAATTTTCGGAAGGCATCAAACTGACCGTCGCATTGAGGACATTTGATTCGTCAACCATATTTGTAACGGCCGTGCCGACTTCAAATTCATCACCGGGATTGACATTGAACGGTGCGGACGGTGTCATCGCAAAATCGCCCCGTACCAATGTTTCACTTTGAACGGAACCAAACGCTGTGTCGCTAACCGCCACCGCCATCACGCGAATTTGTCCGTTAAAATTGTCCGGTACCGTGTAAGTGTACGTTTTTTCGTTTTCATCCACTGTCATAATACCGCTGAAAAAAGCAACCGGTTTATCGGTTTTTCGGGCAAACGGATTTAAATTGCGCGCCAAAGCCGCTTGTGCTTCACTATCGCCGCCCGTTGTCGAACGGTTTTTAAGCAACTTGGTATCGGGCAAAATTAAATCCATAATTTGGAAAGTGTCGACTTGTAACGCTTGTTTGGGCATAAAGGCCGCCAGCGGGTCGGGCAATTTGTATTTTGCATAACTTAAAATGCCTTCGTTGACGCCGTAAACAATAATTTTGCCCTTTTGTGCCGCTTTATATGTCACAGTTAATGTATCGCCCGGTTTAACAACTGAGGGTGCTTCCAAATCAATTTTAAGCGTCCGTTTGGCCTTACTGATAGAAAACGGCACAGCGGCATAACTGAGCGGCGACATAAAAATTTCTTTGGAATCCAAATCGCGCACAAATGCCACATTGACGTAAGCGTTGCCTTCCACCCCATCGGGCAATGTTATGCGCTGGGTGGTTGACGCGGTGTCGGCTTTAAACCATTTATAGGCCACCACGGCGTCTTTTTCAATCGTAATCAAACCGTATCCGGTGTAAGGTGCCGTGATTTGCATTTCAATTTCATCGCCGCCGTTATATTCGGCTTTGTTCAATTTTAAAACCAATTCGGCATTTTTATCCAAAGCATATGACACATTTGACGAACCGGCAACCGTGTAGGGTACTTGCGACAAAACGGTGCCGTCTTTTTCCAAGCGGACCAAATAATGCCCGGGCGTTTGTGTGTCAAGTTTGTATTTTAAGCCATCTTTTGGCAAATCAATTGTCGTTGACGTTTTAAGCTCTTTCTTTTCCACCGATTGGTATTTGTATGTTCCGTTTGGCTGTTTCACCAATGTGGATACAAATTTGCTTTCAAAAACTTGTAACTCAACACCCTTCAAATCAATTTGTTCCAGTTGCGGATTAATGGGCATAAAGGTAACGAATCGGTCTGCATTTTTATGAACGTAATCAAAATCGCCGTCTTTTTTTGAACCGACGAGGTAATCAAGCGGCGAAACCAGTGCCGTTGTTTGAGCGGCCACTGACCGTCCCGAAGCGCCTTCTAATCCATCGGCGGTAAAGATAACACGGTACGTGCCTTTGGCATACGATGACAAATCAATGTCAAAAAAAGCTTGGCCGTTTGAATCCGTAGTTTGGGAAGGCAGAGTATTTTTAACGCTGAGCGGCGTTTGCGTTTTAACGCGCAGCGGGTCGTCAAATTGGAATCCGGGGAATTTCGAAAATTTAAATTCGGACGGTATCATAACGGCTTCGCCCTTAACAGTATTGCCGTTTGCCGGTGTACCATATAAATTTTCCAATGTAACGGACGCTTTAAGGGTTTCGGCATTTATCCACCCTTTCAGCGGCGCATTTATAAACGCCGTTTGGATACGCATTGTTTCGGGGGTGAACTCTTCAACCTTTATTGTTGTTTCGCCAATGCTTTGATAATAACGGCCGTCTTTTA
>DLOI01000065.1:0-4604 GCA_002477185.1 Alphaproteobacteria bacterium UBA7488
TGCGTGCTGCCCAAATTCAAAAGGGGCAAAAGCGGCTTTGTTTTTAATCGGTTTGGGCTTATTGATTTTTACGTTTATCGTCGCGCCGTTCATCCGTTTGGCTATTTCCCGCACACGCGAATATTCGGCCGATGCAACTGCGGCATTAATTACCCGCAATCCCGAAGCGTTGGCCAGCGCACTTGAAAAAATCAGCACGGATGCGCGCGTCGAATCCATCGATAAATCGCCCAATATGGCCCAAGCTTTTATTTTTGACCCGACGGATGCGAAAAACGCTTTTTTGAATTTGGGCAGCACGCATCCGAAAGTTCAAGACCGCATTAAGCGTTTACGCGAAATGAGCGGAAAAACTTTTTAAAAATGCAAAAATTAAAATCAGCTTATATTTTTCTTTTGGCAATTTGGATACTTTGTCATTTAGTTTTCTCCGTACCGGTTAGTGCGCAAAGTAGTTTAATTCAAGAAAAAATTAATTTTTCCAACAAAAAAACAGCCGTTTTGGTGTGGTGGCCGAATTTAGAAAAAGATTTTTGGATTAATGGTGGATGGCCACAAATTTTAAAAGATGGATTTGAAAAAAGGGGTTATCAATTTATATTAACGCATGAACATTCAAAAGATTTTGAAGAGTTGATATCCAAGAGTGATACTATAATTGTGGCATGCCCCTTGTTTCAAAAAAAATACGTTTTTGGATCTAAGGTTAATCCATTATCTAAAGTTTATATTTGGGCTTTAGAATCTCCGCTTAATCTGCACCAACCCATTCAGATACCAAGTGTGGTTCCGCTAAAAAAAATATTTACATGGCGCACAGATTTGGTTGATAATATAACAACGTTTTATATTCCGGTGGAAACCCGCTTAGAACAACCTGTCAATATCAATACCGATCCGTCAAACAAGCAAATCTTCTTAATACAAATTGCGGGTAACCATTATAAAAACTCTTCTGTAGGGGCGATTTACGAAAAAAGGCGTCAAGCCACACTTTGGTGGCTTAAAAATCATCCTGACGCATATGAGTTTTATGGTGTTGGATGGACTAATCTTTTAAAAGATGCTGATAAAACACTTAAGAAAAAGTTTAAATCTCGCTATAAAGGTTATACCCCAGATAAAATAAAAACACTTTCACAAGCTTATTATGCTTTGGCATTTGAAAACACACGGCACCCGGATTATGTTTCCGAAAAAATCTATGATGTGATGAAAGCAGGCACCGTACCGATTTATTTGGGTGCCCAGAATATTGAAGAATTTGTACCAAAGGACTGTTTCATCAATTATGCCGATTTTAAAAATGATGAAGCACTCTATGAGTATCTAATATCTGTGACACCCACCGAATATCAAAATTATTTATCATGTATCCAAAATTTCATGGCAAGTGATAAAATTAACTTATTAACTGCTCGAAATACCGGCATAATTTTACTCAAAGAAATTTTCGAATAATTTTATTTTTATTCATGACATTTTTTGACCGCATATTCTAAACCAATTTGATTTAAATAATTTTTTTCTTTATTCGCTTGTACGACAAAATCAAAGATTTCACAGGTACGGCGTCGTGCAATCATTTCTTCGGGAACACCGTATTGGCGCAAAAACGTACTGGATGTGTCATAGGCATTTGCCCGCTGCGCCCGATAATAAGACTCCGGGTTTGTCCGATGGACACGCCGCAAATATAAAGCTTCGTCGATATATCCGATTTTACCGTGATTTGTTAAAATTTGGCGCAAGTAATCGTAATCTTCGCTGGACAAACGCGCTTCATCATACCGAATGTCACGAGCCGTCAAAAATGACCGCCGCAACATCCATTCGCCGTGCCCCGCATACATGCCGAACAAATAATGCGGTTCCATATTTCGCACCGACGGATGAACTTTATTTTCTTCGCCGATTTTGACGCGCCAGGATGTTGAAAGAACAAATTCGGGATGGTTTTGCATAAATTCAACTTGGCGCGCCATACGGTTAGGCATAGAAATATCATCACTGTCCATAATCATAATATATGTCCCGCGTGCCGCAGCATTGCCGCGATTTCTTGAATATGAAATACCACGATTTTTATCATTGATTAACAATTTAATCCGTCTGTCATTTTGTGCGTATGACTTAATCAAAGCCACCGATTCGTCCGTCGACCCATCGTCAACAATGATAAATTCAAAATTCCGATAAGTTTGGTTTAAAACCGATTCAATTGACCGCTTTAATAAATCCGCCCGGTTATAAGTCGGCATCACAACTGACACCATCGGGTAACGATAGGCGTTCCAAAGATAAAATCCAATAGAAAAACTAAGAAGAAACACGGCGGCCAAAATACCGTAAAACGGCAATTTCACTAACCGCGGGCATCTTTTGGCGCATGACAGTTTAATCATCGGCATTTTCTTTCAAGGCCGTTTTTGCCGGCGGGACAGTTTGCACTTTATCCGTGCATTTTTCAAAAAACTTTTCCATTTCATCTTGATGCAAATATTTTTTTGTTTTATTGGCCTCAACGGCATATGACATAATTTCGCATATGTCAAGCCGTTCAATGACCTCTTCGGGCACATCAAATTGCCGCATAAAGTTTTTCGCGGTTTCAATCGCTTTTAATTTTTGTATCCGATAATAATCGGGTGAATTTTCCTTGTGTATCCGTCGCAATAACAAATTTTCGTCTATATACCCGATTTCGCCGTGTGCCAAAATGACCTTAATCAAAAAATCATAATCAACATTTGATGGGCGCGTTTCATCATACCTGATATTATTTTTGCGAATAAAATCCTTGCGCACAACCCATTCGGGGTGTCCCAAATAATGCCCGAACAATAAAAACGGTTCATATTTTATCATCGGTGCCGTATTATAAACATGTCCGTCCATGCCTTTTTTATGTGATGTCGCTACAGCAATATGCTTGTTTTTTCCATAAAATCCAATTGCTTTTCAAATCGGTGCGGCAAAGAATAATCGTCGCTGTCCATAACGATAATGTAATCGCCACGCGCCATGTCATTGCCTAAATTGCGAGCATACGAAATGCCTTTGTTATGTGGCAAAAACACCAATTTGATGCGCGAATCCTGGCGCGCAAAATTTTTCAAGATTTGCCGCGTAGGTGCCTCGGAACCATTATCGATAATAATAAATTCAAAATTTCCATAAGTTTGCGCCAATACCGATTCAATGGCCTCAACCAAATATGCCGGACGATTATACGTCGGCATGACAACCGACAATTTAGGCTTGTTCCACACATTAAAACCGATAAAGCCCGCGATAAAAGCCCCTAAAAACAATATGATATATTTAAACATATCTTTTCATACCATTGAATGCAATCAGATGCAACAAAAACTAAATGTTGAATTTTATTTATTTTTGTGGAAAACTGTTTGCAACAATTAATGTGGGAGGACTCATGCGATTATTTTTAACGACAGCCGTTTGTTTGGTGTCTTTTTGTGCAGCGGCCGAATCTTACACTGCACAAGACATTGAATTTAAAAACCAACTTTTTTATGATAAATCCGGCAACAAAATAACCGGCGACGTCATTAAAAATTATCCCAATGGTCAAAAATTCGCCCATTTTAAAGTAAAAGATGGCAAATCCCAAGAATCGGAGCTGTATTACCCGAACGGCAAACTTAAAAATCAAGAAATGCCACAATCGCGAATCGAATATTGGCCGAACGGCAACAAACGCCGCGAAAGCATCGGCAATCGTTTGGCCGGCAATGATGTCCGCAAATTTTATACGGGCGACGGCCGGTTATTAATTGAAGCGCCGTTCAAAAATAACCAAATCGACGGCATTGTGAAAATTTATGCCGATAATAAACGTTTGGAAGAAGAACGCCCATATGCCCGCGTGTTAACCCGCACCGTTAAAACGGATAAAGGCGAACAAACGGTTCAGCTCACCGCACTGCATGGCGTCGGCAAACTTTATGATGCGGATAAAAAAATCACGGCCACCACCGATTATGACAAAGGGGTCGTGAAAAAAATTACGCATTTTGATGCGGCGGGCAACAAATTGCCGACCGTGGTGAATAATGATGTCAAAGCCTTTGACGAAAACACTTGCAAAGTGGACGGCAAAGCGTTCAGCGGCGCCATGATTATAAATGCCGTTGAACCGCAAGTTCAATTCTTTGAAGTCCCTTGCCGCGGAGGCGTGATTGACGGCATCGTACGCGTGTATGTGGGCGCTTATGGCACCTATGGGCGCGTGTATGATAACATCCCGTATAAGAATGGCAAAAAAGACGGCATCGCACGCGTCTATTCATATTCGGATTTATTGCTCAGCGGCGAAGTGCCGTACAAAAACGATATCGTCGACGGCGTGGTGCGCGAATATCATCCGACGGGCGAATTAATGTACGAAACGCCGTATAAAGCGGGACAAATGGATGGCGTGCGCAAAGTTTACGGGTCAACGTACGCTAATCCGACGGGCGACGTTTTGCTTGGCGAATTTCCTTATACAAACGGGCAACTAAACGGTATTGCAACCCTCTATAACACATTGGGCGATGTGCAAAAAAAGATAACCTATCTGTTCGGCAAAGAAGTGTTTA
>DLOI01000065.1:4660-5465 GCA_002477185.1 Alphaproteobacteria bacterium UBA7488
CCCCAATCATCGACAACGCCAAGTTCAAAATCGGCAACTGCCGCTGATGTTCCACTGACCGACAAAACAAATACAAAATCCGCAAATAAAATGAAAGATAAATCGGCCGATTAAACAAAATAATCTATGTGTATAAGAGGTGCCTGAGGAAATCTGACAAAACCTCCATAAGAGGTTGTGTCATTTTTATGACAAAATTCTTGCAAGTTTGAAAAAAGCCGTTATACTCTCTACAGTCAAGTAAAACCTATCGGAATCCAAGGAGAAAACAATGGCTCAAAAAGCACCCGAAAAAGAAAGACCCGAACTAAGTGCGGAAGAAATGACAATAGTCGATGATATTGTCGCCAAAGTTAAAAAAGCACAAGAACAATACGCCCATTTTACACAAGAACAAGTCGACGCCATTTTTAAAAATGCGGCTAAAGCCGCAGCAGCTGCCCGTATTCCTTTGGCAAAAATGGCTGTCGAAGAAACCGGCATGGGCATTGTGGAAGACAAAGTCATCAAAAACCATTTTGCCGCCGAATATATTTACAACACTTATAAAAATACCAAAACATGCGGCGTGTTAAATGACGACCCGTCGTTCGGGTTTAAACAAGTGGCCGAACCGCTTGGATTAATTGCCGGAATTGTTCCAACAACCAACCCGACTTCAACGGCTATTTTTAAATCGTTGCTCTCGTTAAAAACACGGAACGGCATTATTTTCGCGCCGCACCCGCGCGCCAAAAAATCAACCAATTATGCCGCCAAAATCGTGTTGGATGCAGCCGTTTGTCGAACGTCTTGCTCATAATGA
>DLOI01000029.1:0-9074 GCA_002477185.1 Alphaproteobacteria bacterium UBA7488
TACCGATACTTTCTTGATTTCGGCCGGCACAGGGGAAAACGTCGAAGATTTAAAACGCTTTTTGGTTTCAAAAATGCCGGCAGGATTTTGGATGTTTCCTGGCGACCAACTATCCGATTTGCCGAATAAATTGTTTGCCGCCGAAGTCACGCGCGAAAAATTATTCATGGCTTTGCAACAAGAATTGCCCTACTCCGTTGCAGTTGAAACAACAGATTTTAAAGAGCAAAAAAACGGTATTCGCATTGAACAAACTATTTTTGTGGAACGGGTCAGCCAAAAATCAATCGTCTTGGGCAAAAACGGGTCGATGATAAAAAAAATCGGTGAACAATCTCGACGGGATTTGTCGCGGTTGTTTGAAACACCCGTCCATTTATTTTTGTTTGTCAAGGTTAAGGAAAATTGGGTTGAAGACCCCAGCCAATATTCAAATTGGGGATTGGATTTTAACGCTTAAAAAATGAAGACTATTAGCATACGAAGTGCCGGCAACATAAAAACATTTTTGGTTTGAAGGATATAAATGCCCGATTTTAAAACACAAAATGCCCTTGTTTTGTCCACCCGCCGATTGGGAGAAAGGTCTTTTGTCATCAGCTTATTCACACGTGACAATGGACGGCACCTTGGCGTGCTGCAAAAAAAAGAGCCGCCGCAAATCGGCTCATTTGTCGAAGGGCGTTGGCAAGCACGCCTCATTGACCAATTGGGCACGTACTATTTGGAACAATCGTCCAGCTTTTCAATTCGATTTTTGGACGATAAAAAACGATTGGCGGCTTTGACATGCCTGTGTGCCTTACTGGACAATGTTTTGCCCGAGCGTCAAAATTACAGCGAATTTTATGGTGCAACTTTAAAATTTTTGCATGATTTGGATGAAGGCGATTTTTTAAAAAAATATGTTTTGTGGGAAAAAGATTTGTTGCAAACCATCGGATTCGGATTGGATTGTTCCAAATGCGCAGGTGGCGGGGATGCAAATGATTTAGCCTATATTTCCCCCAAAACGGGCCGTGCGGTCAGCCGCAAAGTTGGGTTGCCTTATCATGACAAATTATTGGAATTACCGCTTTTTTTATTCAAAGATGCAGAAGCATCCGAAATTGATATACGCAAAGGTTTGAACTTAACGGGTTTCTTTTTAAGCACCTACACATCCATTAAATCTTTGCCCAAAATTCGTGAACAGTTGTATTAAAATGCGACTTATTCGCCCGTATGTTTTTTGGCATATAAATAATATCCGATTTTCAAAATTTGCAAGATAATCATCAAAATGCCGATAAGGACAAAAGCCCACCTATAATCCACATCAATAAACAAAAATAAAGCAATAATTAAAGGAGATATTACAAATAATTCCGCAACGATTTTTGAAAAAACCAAGCGATAAGTTTCTTGTTCAATGGGGATAAGATGCAACCGATATTTCAAGGCATAAAACGAAATAAGCAAACATACAACGATAATTGAAGCTATAAACAACCATGAAGCAGGGAAAAATGAAGCGCCCAACAAAAAAATTGTCGCTCCCAACCCGATGAATTTATTCATATTGCCGCCCACTCCTTTGCTTGTTTAAATAAGTTCCGTTATTTTCGTGTAACTTATTCATGTTAGTTGTCCCATGTCAAATGATTTAAAAAATCCGTTAAATCTTTAAATAGATAGGCTTGTTTTGTTTTTTCAAGCTGTGCCAATGCGCCGATTTGACGTGTAAGCGTTTCCGGCCCGATTAATATCGGCAAACAGTTTGCCGTAACGGCCGATTCAAAATCTACTCGCGCATCCCCGACCATCCAAACATTTTGCGGATTAATATCAAAGGGCGCCATCGCATACGCTGTCCAAATCGGATCGGGTGCGGGCTTATTTTGAGGCGCATCCCCGTTCCCCAGCACTGCATTAAATACAATGTTTGGAAAACAATTTTGAATTTCGGATATAAGTAACGATTTTTCCTTATTCGAAATTATACTGATTGAAACGGCATGTTGTTTTAAATATTGCAACAATTCACCAGCACCCCTCATCGGATGAACGTCTTGCAAACAATGGGTGCGATAATATGCCAAATAGGTTTTATAGGCCTTGAATGCATCCGCGCCAAAAAAATTTTGAAAATTTTCTTTCAACGATTTCATCGGATTTCGCTGTTTTAAACGCACCGCTTCCCAAGTTTCTTTGCCATACAATGCCAATGTATGATTTAACGCTATCGTTACAACGTCACGCGTATCGGCCAACGTTCCATCCCAATCAAAAGCTATCGCTTGCGGTTTTTGGATTAATTGCACCATTTTTTTTAAGAGCCTTATATTATCGGCCGTCTCGTAAATGCGGCGGCGGCGCCAAACGCGATTTGCCAATTCTTGATGTACCGCACGGTGTACGTTCCTTAAAATCAAAAGGCTTAGGCGTTTCAAAACCACCTTCATAATCCGGGTGTTCTTTTTTATAGATGCCTTCAAGTTTATCGGCAATATCGACTTTGCGATACTCTTTTGCCAAGATGATATCTTGCGGGGTAATTTTAGCACCATTACGTAAAGCCCAGTTAACGGTTTCGATACCTGACCACCCAATTGCTTTTTTTAAGATATTGTCTGGCATATCGGCGCCTTCTTGTTTTAAAACTTCTGCGGCCTCTACAACACCCCACACACATGCGTGTATCAAGGGCGTTTCTTTATTAGAATCTATAGTCGTATTTAAAAAAATTTTCACTTTCAAGCGATACGCGGCGTTTAAAGCATCAAAGTCGGCAATATCTTGCGCATTCAACTTGTGCTCTTGTTTTTTCACAAATTTAGCGATATCGTTAAACCCCTTCGCCGTTATAAAATTTTCTTGACCTTTGTCGTCAAATAAAATGGCATCAATTTTATCAATTTCTTCATCACTGATATATTGCCCGTATTTCGCATCAATATCTTCCAAAAAAGCAATTAATTGAGCACGATAGGGTAATTGGATTTTATCAAGTACCTTATAAACAGCCGGCACAATGTCTTTGCTGTCATCTTGATGCATAGATTCAAATATTTCATTGTCATCCTTAGGCAGACAGTAAGGTTGTTGATTTTCTTGAAGATTCCGGCTCATTATTACCCCCTTTTTTATTTAACGCGATAAACCTTTTCGCCCGTGCGTTTATTATGATACTCCAATTCCAACCAATTGGGAACCTTTTTATTTTCCCATAATGTTACATAGAAAGTCCCCTTAGCCCCCTCAATCACCTTTTTCGTTTCTTCATCATACATAATGTAAGACGAACAAATCGGATTTTTAATATAAATTTGGGTCAAACCCCGCTCGTTAATAATCCGATGGGCGGTTTTAAAATCCCCACGGTCAAACATAATATGGAACAACGCCATAAACCCGTCAACGTTCGTGTGATAGGGTCCCGTCAATAACGGCTTATCCGTTTTCCACAACATTTTAGGTGAATCGAAAATATCAACAAACACGCCACCGTTTTTATTATCCTTTTTAATTACATCAATTACCCCGTCAGAAATATCGCATGTAAAAACCCACGGGTCACCTTCCTTATATGGTTCTGGCGGGACGTTTTCGTTTTTCTTTGCTTCTTGCTCTTCAATCAAACGGATTTTTAACCATTTCGGAATATTCAAGTTCGGATCTTGTTTGAATTCTTCGCGGTAAGCATTCAAACCCAAATTATTCAAACGGTCAACAATTAATCCGCCGCGCAAATTGCCGCCGATAAACAAACCATACAACAATAAGAACAAAACCGTTTCGCCGCCGGATTTTTCACGCGGAAAAAATACCATATTAAAGCATAACGATGCCACCAAAATCATAAAGACATTGACACTGATACCAACGCGGACATGGAAAATATAAATCGACAAATAAAATAATAACCCCACCGAAGTCAACAACAATATCGGCGCATTTTTGTGCAACCGCGCTTTTAACGATACGAATAAAGCAATCAAACCGACAATGAAAACAATCAACCCTTCGGAAAAAACATTGCTGCTCTTATATAATGGTTCCATCTCGGATACTTTTTTCGTCCAAACATTATAAACAATCGGATCGGCCATAGGCACCAATAAAATATCGCCGAAAATGTTCAGCAAAATAACGCCGTAAATGCTACCCATTAAGGTTCCATATATCAATCGGCGCAAAACTGAACTTTTTAAAACGCAAAAAATCCCGATTACTCCCAATAATGCTGCCGTATTCAAAGCACCAAGCAGCACATGGAACAAAGACACGCGATAAAAATCAAGCGTCCAAAAGCCCGATATCGGATNNATAAAAACAACGTATAACTTGCCGAATAAACGACGGCGGGTTTTAATGAGCGGTTATAAAACAGCCAATAAAAAACAAACGGTACCAATACAATATAACTGTTGATAAAAAATTCAGCCGTAATCCAAGTTCCCAATGCCGTCAAAGCGCCGGCCGCAATCATGAGGGAATTTTTATGTTCCTTTAAAAATGACCTTGCAACAAAGGCAATTACCCACATCAAAATCGTGAAATGAAATACATGATGGTCATAATACCCGACCGTCGTTTGCCCCCACACATAACCAATGCCCCAAAAGAATAACCAAAAAGAAATAAACATCATCTTGGGCGTCAAATATCCGCGCAAGGCGTATAAAAAGCCTGCAACACCCAATAATAACGTCAACAGCGGCACATAATATGACATGATTTCCAAAGAATCTTTAATACCATAATTGGGGATAAACGGCCACGCAAAAATATAGCCGATAACATCCAACGGACGCGTCCAATGCATCTCATGCCCATATGGGAAATTTTGTCCCATCATTAAATGTTCTTTCCACGGAAATCCCTGCGCTGCCCATTCTTGAATTCGGGTAAAACGTGTCCATACATCGGTGTTCCAACCCAGTATATAAAAGGGGACATAAAAAAACACCGTCATAATCAAGCAAGCCCAAAAAACTTTTCGATAGGTAAAAAACATGTTTCACTCTCTTAATCTTTAATACATTTTATTTAATCACTCACTAATGGCAGGCCTAACATTGCCCGATTTATTTTTTTGAAATATCGGCCGGCGCTTTATATTGCAAATATTGCATGCGCCGTATTTCCTTGCGCGTTTTGGAAACCGTGTCCAAAATAAGTGCCATCGCAAGCGACACACCTGCGCACAACATTAAGCCGACGGACAAAATAGCTGTCGGAATACGCGGCACCAAACCCGTTTCAAGATAATGTACAACAACCGGGATTCCCGCCAAAATTGACAAGATAAATAAAACGAAAGCCCCTAAACCAAAGAACAACAACGGGCGTTCTTCTTTAATTAAAACGGCAATCATTTTCAAAATCTTATAACCGTCCTTGAATGTTGACAATTTGCTTGTTGACCCTTCGGGACGCGCATAATATGGCGTTTGCACATCCGCAACCGGCAACCGCATGGACGCCGAATGCACCGTCAGTTCCGTTTCAATTTCAAACCCGCTGGAATTGGCAGGGAAAGATTTCACGAACCGATGCGAAAATACCCGCAACCCCGATAACATATCATCCGTACGTTTGCCGAAGAACAAATGCACCAACTTTGTCATTAACATATTGCCGAATTTATGGCCGGCCCGGTAAGTTTCTTCTTCAACCGATTTGCGAACGCCCGTGACCAAATCCAAATTTTCATCAATCATTAACTGAATCATTTTCGGCGCACTGGCAATATCATAAGTTGCATCTCCATCCGTCATCACATAAATATCGGCTTCGATATCGGCAAACATGCGCCGCACAACATTGCCTTTGCCTTGATGCGTTTCGCTGCGGACAATAGCCCCTGCTTTTTTTGCCACTTGTTTGGTTTTGTCTTTGGAGTTATTGTCATAAACGTAAATATCGGCTTTGGGCAAATATTTTTTGCAATCTTTAACCACACTGGCGATTGCTTTTTCCTCGTTGTAACAAGGGATTAAAACGGCAATTTTCATGATTTCCTCCTTAAAGTTTAATTTTTAACAATGAAGCCTTATAACCCCTGACCACGCCGTCGGCATCTGGTGGGGGACATATACCATATGAGTTTAGATACAATGTGTTACCAATATGCTTACAAGAAATGCCCGGCTGAGTTATAATATCATCATTTAAAAAATTACCAAGTCCAATAACAACTATTTTTGTGTCGGGATCAGATAGAATTTTTTGTTTTTCGTTCTGAAATAAAATAAAATTTTTATTTGGATCTTGCTCAAATGATTGTTTTACGCCGATATATCTTGCCTTAGTTTTTAATTTCGTTCCAACAATCGTTACGGGTGAACCATAAAATATTACAACGGCATCATCCACGATTTGGTATGGCTCAATAGCATAATATACACCAAAACTATAATCTTTATAATACACCCACTTGCCATAACTAAAGGGCATCATAAGTGAATATATTAACACTAACATATATAAAATGAGTTGAAAAGAACGTTGATGAACCAATAACTGAATTGCTAACACAACAAAAATTCCATTAAATGCCTCTAAAATTACTCCATAACGTAAAATGCTAAATAATCCCAACCACAAAATATATGCAGTTATCCAAAAACATAAAACAAATAATTGAATTTTAGATAAGCTGATTTTGCGCATCAACAAAAGGAGGCCTAAAACAATAACACATACATATGTTAAAACATATTGAAAATTTGAACTGAAAACATCTGTTACCAATTTGGAATCAAGAAGCCAATAAAATGGGTAAAATAACCACATGGATAAAGTCGTCGGCAAGAAATTTGTATCTCTGTAATTTTCAAGGGGCATATAGGGAGATTTAAAAAAATTGTTTGCAAAAGGAAACAACGGATTTTCAAAATGTGTCCATAATTGCCACATCCACCAACCGTTAGTCAACAAAAAACCCACTAAACCGCCGAAAAACATTAAAATGAAAGTTTTTTTGTAAGCCGGTATGTTTTTGAAAAAAAAGAGTGATACAATTCCTAAAGCGAAAACCATTGGTATAATTGTTAATTTAAGACCACATGCAGCTCCTAACATAAGGGCTGAAAAAAATATGGTTTTAGGACAAAACTTATGATTTATAAAACAAGATTTCAAAATAAAATAGACTGCCGTTAAAAATAAGACAGCCAATTGGATTTCATTTGTCGACGTTCCAATTTGGCGAACAATTGCAAAACCTAACGCTGAAAAAATGCAGGCACAAAAAATCCCCACTCTTTGAATTGGCATTTGTGAAGGTAATATTAAACTTACTAACTTATATACCAAAAACCATAAAGCACCTGCCCATAAACCTTGATAGAAAAAAATAATTTTGGGATAAAAATTGAAGAATTCCAAAAGGGTGTAAAGAGGCAAATCGAGCAATGGATTGAAATAAGAATGTATACCCGCCGGCGCTAAATCCGTAAAGGTGCGGCCATTTAAAAAAGCCCACGCATTATAATAATGGTAGTGGGCAAAATCCCAATAAATTTCTTGAGAAATATAGGAGCTATATAATCCGCCTGTTAAGATAAACAGAAAAAAAACACAGAAATTACTTTTAAAAAAATTGAATTTCATTTCTTCACCTTAAATGCAAATTTTTTAAGCATAAGATAACTGTTGATTGTGACCAAAATCAACGCGAAAAACTGTCCGACATACGGATTCATGCCAACCATTTTGACAAACAAAAACAATAAAATGACGTTTAGAGCATAACTGATTCCCCATGAAATCAAGCATTTAAAATATTCTCTTTTGATATTGCCGCGCGTATTAAAAACATAAATTTTTTGCGTCCAATAACTGTTGAGCGAGCTGACGATAAAAGAAAAGAAGAGGGCAATCTGTTCATAAAGCCCATCCAATATCCATAAAAACAAAGCATATAATAAATAAGAAATAACGGTGTTATACCCCCCGACCAACACATAGCGAATTTTTTCGGGAAATTTCATCCAAAAAGCAAACAGCCGCAAATAGAGGTCAATCAATGTTTTCATGGCAACCAGCATACTTTTATATATTGCATGTGTCAAGGAATTTTCCCATAATCAATATATTCAATTTTAAGGCAGGCGGATAACTTTATCCGGTGTTATTAAACCTTGTTCAAGCAAATAAGGCAAATAATCATCCCCATCTTGTTTTTCAATATAAAATAAAATATCAGCCTGTGATAAAGATAAAAAAATTGACGATGTTACACCCCCAACTGCATCCGGTAAAATATCTTCAAACAAAAAAGATTCCAGCGGAACAGCAGCCGGGATGACCTCTAGGTCCGGAAATTCTTTCACTAATTTGTCCGTTATGTCTGATGACGCATTACTCGGATGCGGTTTATAAATCCACAAATATGATTTATCACGAAGCACCGCAACCAGTTGTTTATGTAAATCTTCATTTTCTTTGTCGCCTCGTACCCACGAACCAACTAAAACAGCGACAGGTTTTTGCGATTGCGTAAAAAGAGTGCGATATTTATCCACATCTAACCCCACCAATGAGGCAATCGCATTTTTGTGGCGTTTAGATAATGTATTTGAAATATCATAAAAATCAACATTTCGAACATCGGCTTTGCGCAATAAAGTCATCAACTTTAAAAATTCGGGCCGTTGTTTCATATATGGCACAAAACCTAAATGATAAGTCGTCGGATATTTTAAATGTGTATAATAAGCATATGTCGGCAAAATCGGATTATCGGGATAATTGTCAAATTCATAATCATGCGCTAAATGATATGCTTTTTTATGAATGGCCAACGCTCCGTGGCCTTCTTCAAAAAAATGGATATGCGCCACATTTTTAGACGGAATTTCCTCAAGCAAGGGGAACAGCGAAACCCCGGCATGGTCAATTGTCGTATAAAAAACAATCTTGTAATTGGGATGTTTGCGTAACTCTTTTTTGACTTCACGCACAATATCGGCCGTATTGCATTTGATTTCGCGGGTATTGTATTTTGACAAATCAACACGGTCTTTTACATTTTGAAAACGCCCCCAAGCAATTATCTTCGGCGCATCAGCGGGCAATTTGACAAT
>DLOI01000029.1:9088-13399 GCA_002477185.1 Alphaproteobacteria bacterium UBA7488
GCCGTTTGTCGTAAATTCTACAAAAACATGCAATTGCCCTTGCTTTGCCGCTTCATGACGTTTAAACAGCCAAAACCCGAAGACAAGGCTTAAAAAAATGAGCGCCAACACCAGGCACGTCAGGATTTCCTTTTTTTGCATTTTCCCCTTTCCCCTTTTTGATTTTAATAGCATTTTTTTCGAATTTATGCAATAATAAATGCGTTTAAAATAATCTATACGAGGATTAAAATGCCAACCGGTAAAATGCTGTTATTATCTTGTTGTGCGCCGTGCAGTGCCGGTGTCATCAAAACATTGGCCGAATCGGGTGCCGATTTTGCGGTAGCCTTTTATAATCCCAACATTCGACCGGCTTTGGAATATGAAAAACGCCGCGATGAAAATAAACGCGTTTGTGATTTATTTCATGTCCCGTTCATCGAATTTGATTATGACCCTGAAAATTGGGATTGCGCCACGGCCGGTTTACTGGGCGAACCCGAACGCGGCAAACGGTGCGACATTTGTTTTTATATGCGTTTAAAAAAAGTGGCCGTATGGGCAAAACAAAACGGATATAATACTTTTTCTTCCGTTTTGGGCATTTCAAGATACAAAGATTTTGACCAAGTTTGCCGAGCCGCACAAAAAGTTTCCAACGAAATCAGTTTGCTTTATGATACGACAAATTGGCGCCTTAACGGCGGCGAAGCTTTACGCCAAGCTATGGAAAAAGAATTGGGATTGTATCGGCAACGTTACTGTGGATGCAAACCGCGATAAATCCTTTACGGCAAAAGCGTTCGTGACGTTTATTGATAATTTTGCACATACCATGCGGCGAATTGTTGAACACTGCCAACGGCATTATTGTCATTGTAAAAACGTTCAACTTCCGTTTCATTCATTTCGCTTAAAATTTTACCCATCTCAGGCACATAAATAATCTTCCATAAATCCGACCACGCAAACGGCGAATTGGCTTCACTCATTTTAGACGCAATCAATACATCGCCTCTTTTACGCGCGAAAGAATGCATTTTGCCATTTTCATCGATATAAGTTGCATGCCCGACAAAACGCGCGCGGCGATTTTGCATACCATCCATCAGCTTCATCAAACCTTCCGCCCCGATTGTCTGTAAAATATATTTCGTGTAAACACCCGGAAAATCATTTAATGCTTCAATACAAAAACCGCCGTCTTCCACCAATACGGGCTTTTTCAAAATTTCATAAGCTTGACGCGCCTTAAAGCCTGACACATCGGCAACCGTATCAAATTGTGGTTCCATTAAATTTAAATCTTGCCCGAGGATTTTAACATCTTCCATCCCCCTATGCGATAGAGCCCGTTTTAAGGCAGCAATTTTGCCTTTATTCGATGTAATAAAATTAATTTCACGCATTATATGCTGCCTTTTCATCTGTATCAATCTGCGGCAAATTTTATGTTGAATCCCTATGCCGATAAGTTACCCGGCCTTATTTAAAAACATCTGCACCTTAAAACGGCACACTAACATACACTGGGTAAAAAACCTATTTTAAGCAAAATTTTTGCCGGCAGACAATATTAAACCTCGGGGACAATGGCATCAGATGCTTTAATTTGAGCCTGCACTTTTTCAATTGTCGGCAAAATAGCATCAATTGTATCGGCAAACCCGATAAAATCCAATTTTGTTTCATCCAATGTTTGAGCATCCACCATCGTGGCAATTTGCTTTTTAAGCGGTTCCCAAAAACCGTCGGCATTCAAAAAAATCATCGGTTTGCGTTTAACATCGCCGATTTGGATACCAACCGCCATTTCGGAAAATTCATCCACCGTTCCCCATCCGCCGGGCCCGATAATGACAATATCCCCGTATTCAAAAAGCTTGTGTTTACGAACATTCATCGTTTCAACAATTTCCAATTCCCCGTCTTTATAAATTTCGGGATTAGGCAATTCCACATTTAATAATTTGCCCGTAATAATGCCGCGCACATTGCCGCCTGCGTCTTTCACGCTGCGCAAAACAGTACCCATTAATCCAAGCGACCCACCGCCAAAAACAAGCGTCCAATGATTTTTGACCAAAAAACGCCCCAATTCTTGCATTAATTTAACATGTGGTTCATAAGTTGAAGCGGCGCTGCAAAAAACGGTAGCTGACTTGATTTCGTGATTCATTTTTCTTTCCTTAAAATTTAAAAACAATGCCAATATAATAACCTTTTTTATGATTTTTTTCAATAAAAAAGTTGCACTTTGTTTTGTTTGTGCTATCTTAAACAAGTAAGGGGAATCAGATGAATATAAGAACACTTTTTAAAATCACACAGGGCATGTATATTACCGGCGCGGCCGATCACAACGGGCGTTTGGTTGGCAGCGCGATTGATTCGGNNCGAAATGGATCCGCCGCAAGTTTTGGTATCATTAAACGATGCATCCTACACACGTGAAATTGTTAAGAAAACGAAAAAACTATCCTTGTCAGTTTTGCCGCAAACACAAACAATCGATATTATCAAACGCTTTGGCTATCAAAGTTCCCGCACAACCGACAAATGGGCCGATACACCGCATGATTTAGTTGATAACCTGCCTGTTTTCAAAGAAAGTGTTTGTTACTTTATCTTAAAGGTTGCTTCAATGATTGAAACATCCCACCATACGGTTTTTTATTGTGATGTGGTGGAAGCAACGGGCATAACGATGGATAAACCGATGACTTACAGTTATTATCAAGAGGTTTTATTGCCACAGTCACGCAAGGATCAAACTAAATAATATTTTGATTAAAAAATATGGTGGCGTAATAATACCAATCAACAAAGGAGAAAGAAAATGGCTGAACATGAACGAAGATAAGCTTAACAAGGTGCGTTGTTAGCGACGCGTTTAGCGATTCCGGTTCATATGCAGCCGAAACAATTTCAACAACCAGTCAACAAAGGAGAAAGAAAATGGCTGAAAAATGGATATGTACAGTGTGCGGATACGTTTATGACGGGGATGTACCATTTGAAGAATTGCCGGACGATTACGTTTGCCCGATTTGCGGCGAACCCAAATCCGTTTTTGTCAAAGAAGAAGAATAAAAAATCTGACGATTATAAAACCGGGCTTTAAGGGCTCGGTTTTTTAACGTAATATTTGAGACAAACGTTACCTTCAAAAAAGGTGTTAAAACATATACCTGAATAAATGTCGAACGTTATAATTATCTTAACTTGACAAAACAAGGTGTTTAATCGGCACGCACATCCATTTGTTTATGAAATTTGAAATCCATCTGAGGCACAGTATCACCTTCCCCGCAAGCCTCCGGATTTTCCGACCCCGCATATTCGGCAACATAAATTTCAGCGGGACCATCCCAATTTAAATTCAAAACTTCACGACAAACGCTTGTAGGAATTTCTTCAACACTGATGTAAAAATAATTGTCATCATCGGCATCCAAAGCGGATGTAATCGTATAGCCTTGTTTGGTTTTGCCACCCATTTCCATATCAATATCATTCGGATTTTAGACAAGCTGTTGCACCAAAGTAACCGAACGCATATTAACTTCGGCCACTAACTCGTTGGCACGCCATTTCGTCATCGCCAACTTGAACCCCATAATACCGATAAGCGATAACACGCCAATCACGGCCAATACGCCCAACATCTCAGTCATTGAACGCCCCGATTGAGCCCGCAGATATGAATTTACTTGTAAAACCGGTGACTGTTTAATTGAAACCATAACCTATCCTAAATAAAAAAGGTTGTTCAAAAGTGCCTTCATTATATTTTCAAAAGGTGCAAAATGCAATACTCTTATGTGCAAAAAATTACGTTACATGACAAAAGACATCTTATAAATCATCTATAATACTGATTTCGCGGCATCAATTGAAACACTGCGGATAACAAAATACGATACATTTATTCCAAAAGAGAGAAAAAACCATCTTAAAATATGTGATTACGGTTTAACCGTATAAGATTTCGGATACTCGGACCCCTCGGGCTTCATCGGCCGCNNCATACGCGTCCACAGGCAGATAACCCGACCGCCAACCCTAATATTGTAACCATAAGAACCGTTAAAATTGCTTTTTGCATAAATCATCCTCACTGTTTAAATGGATTGGGAATCATACTAATTTGAAAATGTATAAAAAGCAAGTGTTCAAATTACCGATAAACAAAGAAATAAATTTTTAAAACTTATTTTAATTGATTAATTAATCATCGCTTGACACAGTTCTTGAAAAAACCAAAAATTACTCTAAATATATATCTGGGAAATATATGTTAAAACGGCGCAAAAGCCATGACAAAAT
>DLOI01000053.1:0-671 GCA_002477185.1 Alphaproteobacteria bacterium UBA7488
GCGTCATCCCATAAGTGGCTATCAACTGCCATTACTAAAGTTTTGGCTGAAGCCGGCGGCGCAAACTTTGTTGATTATGCTAACATCGATAAAGCTCCTGAAGAAAGAGCTCGCGGTATTACCATTTCAACATCTCACGTTGAATATGAAACGGCAAAACGCCACTACGCTCACGTTGACTNNGACTATGTTAAAAACATGATTACGGGTGCTGCTCAAATGGACGGCGCTATCTTGGTTGTGTCTTCTGCTGACGGCCCGATGCCTCAAACACGCGAACACATCTTGCTCGCTCGCCAAGTTGGTGTGCCTGCCATCGTTGTGTTCATGAACAAAGTTGACATGGTTGACGATCCTGAATTGCTTGAATTGGTTGAAATGGAAATTCGCGAACTCTTGAGCGCTTACCAATTCCCCGGCGACGAAATTCCTATCGTCAAAGGTTCTGCTAAAGTTGCTTTGGAAGGCGGCGACAAATCCATTGGTGAAGACGCTATTCGCGCTTTGATGGATGCGGTTGATGCTTACATTCCGCAACCGGAACGCCCGGTTGACAAACCGTTCTTGATGCCGATTGAAGACGTGTTCTCAATTTCCGGCCGTGGTACGGTTGTGACGGGTCGTGTCGAACGCGGTGTCATCAAAGTTGGTGAAGAAGTTGAAATCGTTGG
>DLOI01000053.1:691-929 GCA_002477185.1 Alphaproteobacteria bacterium UBA7488
GTTGAAATGTTCCGCAAATTGTTGGATCAAGGTCAAGCTGGTGATAACATTGGTGTTCTTTTGCGTGGTACAAAACGTGAAGAAGTCGAACGCGGTCAAGTTTTGGCTAAACCGGGTTCTATCACACCGCACACGAAATTTGAATCTGAAGTTTATATCTTGAGCAAAGACGAAGGTGGCCGTCATACGCCGTTCTTCGCAAACTACAGACCTCAATTCTACTTCCGTACAACGGACG
>DLOI01000053.1:1086-2793 GCA_002477185.1 Alphaproteobacteria bacterium UBA7488
TGACAGGTCTTTGACTAAAATAAAAACTCCCGAAGAAATTCGGGAGTTTTTTTATGAAAGCTTGAAGAAAAAAGTATGCTTTTTAAATAAGCATTCATGGATATTGAACCCGTAATAAATCGTATCAATTAAAACATTGACAAAATCCCGTGGGTATGTTTGAATATATGTGTGAACCGAAGGTGAACTCTTTTACAAAGGAGGGGAAAATGGGAAACAAAGCCAATAAAGAACTCAGCGATTATCAAAAAGCAAAAAGAATCAAAGAACGATTCCCAAATTGTATGGCATTATTTTGTTTATCCATTGCGGCGGGTGGCATGGTTTTGCCGGTTTCGCGTGAAGCGGCCTTGGNNTGCCGTTGCAGTCTGTGCCGGTGCCGCCGGCGCAAAAGCCTTTTACCATGGGGTGAAAAAATTCATGCGTGACCGTCAACGGGCCGAATAATAGCAAAGTGCAAAATTAAAGTCCATTGGTAAAAGGGAGCGTTACACTTATCGTGTATCACAACAGTTGCCATGCTGATATGTGGTGGCGGTGTTGTTTGCAGCCGTTATTTCATTAATTTATTGTTTTTAATTTGTTCCAGCAAATGCCTTTCTTGTATACGGCAAAAAGTTGTTGCCACGTGGGTTATAAGAGGGCATATAAAAAAGATTAAAAATAATTATAATAAAATATTGACAAAAATTTTAAAGTGTGATTTAATAAACTAAATAAACTCCGCCAGGATGTTTTTTACAAAAAATTCTATGTTATTCAAACATAAAGCTTTTAAAAACGAAAGAGAATTCAAATGCAAACAAAAAATAATTTATTGCTGGCTCCGCGCAATCAATTACTTGTGAATATGGTCGAAAAACATTTGGATAAAGCTTTGGCTTTTGTGCCCGGTTCGGATGCTGAGTTAAATAAAAAAAATTACCAACAGGCAAAAGCTGTCTTGCAATTTGCCAAATATCGCGGCGTTTTGCCGACAGTTGCCTATTGTTGCGACATCTTGGCATGGATGAATGAAACGTATGCTCAAGGGTTCAATCGCCTCAGTTGCAATTTTTATGCCACGCAAATGGCGCATGATTTGATTGATTGCGTTGTTGAACAAGTCCCGGACGGTAAAACTTTTGAAAGGATTTATGCCCATATTTTAAAATATCAGGCCACGCGTTTTGGCTTGTCCGATTTAAAAGAAGCGCGCATACGTACAGATTGGATGGATTACGCCGAAGATGTGACTTATGCCAAGGTGGTGGATAATCGGTTGCGGCAAAGCGATTCGAAACTTAAATTCAAAAAAGTACCGGCTGTTTTNNCTTGCCGCCGCGCATTCAATTTAACGGCCATACTTTATAGTGGGCCAAAGGTTATAACATATTAATGGAAAAATCTTTTGGCAGATTCGCCGATGATTGAAGTTTTATAAAAGTTTATAATTTTTTTGAAAGGGTAAAATATGACACAACAAAGAAAGACAGCAGCTCAAAACAGAGAAGAAATTTTCAAAGGATTTTTTGCGCTGGCTACTGTTTTTGGCGCTGCCGGCGTTGCAACTGTGCCGGTACATGAAACGACAGCAATGGTTTTGATCGGGCTGTGTTCCTTATCGTTGGCCGGAGGCTGCGCTATGGGTGCCATCGAAATGGGGATAGAAAGCGCAAAGTTTATGAAGGTAAAAGCGGCCGTTCGAAAACGCAGCCGTAGCCGGGA
>DLOI01000117.1:0-3173 GCA_002477185.1 Alphaproteobacteria bacterium UBA7488
ATAGCCGATGAGGCCACGCGAAGGGGCTAAGAAAACCAAACGGGTTTTACCGCCGCCACCCGGAATCATTTCGGTGAGTTCAGCCTTGCGCATCGATAATTTTTCAACCACAACGCCCGTGTATTCTTCATCCACGTCAACCGTGACTTCTTCAATCGGTTCCAAAATGTTGCCTTGTTCATCCTTTTTAAACACAACGCGCGGACGCGAAACGGACAATTCGAATCCTTCGCGGCGCATTGTTTCAATCAAAATGCCAAGTTGCAATTCGCCGCGCCCTGCGACCTCAAAAGCGTCGGTCGTATCAGTGCGGGAAATTTTCAGCGCAATGTTGCCTTCGGCTTCTTTTTGCAAACGCTCCCAAATCATGCGGGATGTGACTTTATCACCTTCTTTGCCCGCCAAAGGCGACGTATTAATCGAAAATGTCATCGCCAACGTCGGCGGGTCAATTNNAAAGCGGGAATGGGGTCAGTAACGGACGAATCACATAACGTGTCGGCAACGGTTGCTTTTGTAAAACCGGCAATGCTGACAATATCGCCATCCAATCCTTCTTCAATCGGTTGGCGCTTTAATCCGCGGAAAGCCAAAATTTTCGAAGCGCGCGCCGTTTCAACCGTATCGCCGTGCATCGACAACGCTTTAATCATTTGATTGGTTTTTAAAGACCCAGACAAAATACGCCCCGTTAAAATACGTCCCATAAACGGGTCGGCTTCCAAAGTTGTCACCAACATTTTAAACGGTCCGTGTTCATCACATTCGGGAGCGGGTACATGGGAAATAATCGTTTCCACCAGCGGGGAAATGTCTTTTCTTTCTTGGCTTAAATCATGCACGGCCCACCCTTCGCGGCCACTTGCAAACAAAGTCGGAAAATCCAATTGTTCTTCCGTTGCACCCAAGTTGGCGAACAAATCAAACACTTCGTTGTGAACTTCTACGGGGCGCGCATCGGAACGGTCAATCTTATTAATCACGACAATCGGGCGCAATCCCAATTTCAACGCTTTGCCGACAACGAATTTTGTTTGCGGCAAAGGCCCTTCGGCCGAATCAACCAACACGATAACGCCGTCCACCATTGATAAAATGCGTTCGACTTCCCCGCCGAAATCAGCGTGCCCCGGCGTATCAACAATATTAATGCGCGTGCCGTTCCAATCAATCGACGTACATTTGGCAAAAATCGTAATGCCGCGTTCGCGTTCCAAATCCCCCGAATCCATCGCGCATGTGTCAACGGCTTGGTTATCGCGGAAAGTGCCGCTTTGTTTTAAAAAGGCGTCTACGAAAGTGGTTTTGCCATGGTCTACGTGTGCAATAATGGCAATATTGCGAATGTTCTGTTGCATTTTATATCCTTACTGTTTTGATTTTCGGCGTATTATACTGGATTTTCATAAAAAAGTCCAGCAAAAAGAATACCGGGCCAATCAAAATAATTAAAATATTACTGCCTTAAAAACGGGGCCGATGATAAAGTGATATGCTTTTTATTGCACATTTGCCCGAAATAAAATACAATTGGGCGATTATGAAAAAATTTGCCCTTTTATTTATTTGCTTTTTTATGCTGGGATTGGCCTTGCAATCGGTATGGGTCCCCAGGCTGTTCAATTTGCCGATGCCGTTTAAAAGGGGCGAAACGGTACATGTCTTTTTTGAACCGTACGCAACCAATCCGGCTTTAAGCGAAATGGTCGAATTTGCACGCTTGCCCAAATCGGCGCGCAAACTCATTGCTTGGCACCGCTTTGCGAATCGCAAAAACGTCATTGATTTGAAAGAATATAATGCCGAAGAAATAAACATACCGCCAAAAGAAGGATATTACGGTTATTCTACGCAAAAAGTATTGGAACGCGTGTTGCAAATTTATCTGGATAATCCCGAAACGAGATTTGTATTTTATGTCAATTTAACGCATCAAAATGTTACATTGGTTCCGTTTTTAAAAGTTTTGCCGCAAGAAAACATCGCCCATATCCATTTATTTGAGGATGGCTATGGCGAATTTTTTAAACAAGCGCATGTTTATACAAACAACAATCGGCCGTTCGATGCACACAGCGTGAAAAAACTGCCCGATGCCCATAAAGGATTAATTCCATGGGAGACCGTTTTTAATATCAGCATCCATAAACTTTACCCGGCAACATATCACATTATGCATGCCGATAAAATGGATGATGAGCCTCAATTGAAATATTTGTATGCCTGGTTAAAAGATGCCCCTATTGAACAAATTGATTTTGATGAATTACGTGAAACTATGACGGAAGAACAAAAACAAACGGTTTATAAATTGGCAGGATTTGATTACAAAAAATTTTATCCTTTATTGCATGGCAAACCAACCGTTTTATACACGTTCGGATTTACATTCGGCCACACAGAATCGGAACAAGCAGAACTGAATTTATTGACAGCCTTAAAAACGGGAAAATTGATACCTTTGAAAGGTAATAAACCTTATCAATGGTTTTATAAATCGCACCCGAGTTTAAAAGCAAAAAATTACACCCGCGAAATGAAAATTTTATTTCCCGATATGATTGAAATACCCGCCCAAGTACCGTTTGAAGTTTTAATTTTGGCCGATTGCAAACCGACGCTGACCGCGGGTTTCGGTTCATCGTTATTTTATTCTTTAAATGCCGAAGATGTCTTGGCCTATGTCAAACGGTCAAACAACGACAATTATTTGAAATTCTTAACCAAATACAACCTTGTTAAACCAAACCAAATCCTAAATTTAACAGATTTTATCGACTACGCCCCGATGAATGAAAACCGTTTTAAAAGCGACCTTTTTAATTATCGTAACGGCCTTTAAGCGTTGCCTGTTCCAAAATATGCCCGTCCATTGCCTGGAACAACTCATTTAAATAAAACCCTTTTTCAAGCGGCAATTTTGTATCCAACGCATACACGGTCAATTCGTAAACATGCGGCGCATTCACACTCGCCATACCGCCGTATGTAGCCGCTTTCATCCGATTGAGCGGTTTAGGCAACAACGGCGAAAACCAACTGTTGGTTCCTTGCACAAAATCCTTTGCCAAAAACGCTTCGTTTTCCTTTAAATCCGTACGCGTAATATTCGCCGCTACCCAATGAATCCATACAAAACCCGCAACCGGATACGAATCTTTGTCCTCAAGAAC
>DLOI01000117.1:3230-3539 GCA_002477185.1 Alphaproteobacteria bacterium UBA7488
CTCGATAAAAGTATCACCCTTCGCACCATATTTGTCTTCAATCACGCCGTCTTTAATACCGTCACTGGTAACCGTCATAGCGGCTGATGCAATTGTACTCATAAATAACACTCCCAAAAATATAATAAATTTATTCATATCTCCTCCGACTTTTGCCCCGGGCGCCCGCAAGTTCGTTCGCCCGAAAACTAAAGGCTTTTTTCAACACCTTTTTTTTAAATGCGTCACTTTGGCGGCGCTGGCAACCTTTTCAATAACAGCCTTTACAAACACATCCAACGGCGTATGAAGGGTGATACTTTTATCGAG
>DLOI01000117.1:3630-6043 GCA_002477185.1 Alphaproteobacteria bacterium UBA7488
AACCAACTTCATGCACGGCACATCCGTGTCCCCGTCGCCGATATAAATCATATGCGGGAACGGAACCGGCTTATCCTCTTCTTTCATTGGCGCATTAATTGTTATATTATCGTTAATATCGGGGCATCCTTTGTTCACACGAAACAAAAATTGCGTCTTGCTGGTATAATTAAGCGCAACGGCCGGCCACACGGCTTCATCCTTTTCATCATACATAAAAGTTGAAGCGTAAATTTCGGCAAAATACTTGCAAATTTTGGTGCCTTCAATCATTTCCTTCAACCCGGAAGAAATAATGTAATGTTGCAAATCGACACCTTTGGATAAAGCATAATCATTCATGCGTCCAAACCATGTTTCAACCCCCGGAAATAACGGCACACGGGCACCGTAAGCTTGGATTTCGCGGCGCGTAAAAGGCAACCCTTTTTTCACGGAATAATCCTTCATCAACTTCATATACGCCAAAATTTCATCGGCATTTTGTTTTTTGGCCATTTGATTAGCCTCGGCCCAAAAATCCTGAGGCGCGATATTGAGTTTTTTAATAAAGCCGTACTCTTGCATACTGCCCGACGCCAACGTGCCGTCAAAATCGTAACAAATTGCCATGGGGATGAGTGTTTTCATATGAAGTCTCCTTTTACAGAGTTAATATACCGTGTTTTTTTCATCACCGTCAAGCACAAATATGGCAAATAACATATTTTCAAACCGACTTGCTTTTTTTTAGCGGCAACTTATACGCCTCTTTTGTCCATTAAAAAACCGCCCTTTAATTAGGGGCGGTTTCCATCGTTTTAAGTTTTGATAAAATCATTACCGTAAATCGCCACATGAAGATGAAGATAATGATACAAACGCAGGCGTTTGGCCCGTTTGTTGCAACTTTCGCATATCAATCGGGTTACGGCCGCATCCATAGGCAGAAGCCGTTGCAAAAGCCTTAGCCCCTTGCGTTTTTAACCGTTCCAATTGGCTTGACTTTTTATTTTTTTCCAATACAGGACTGGATAATATTTTCATTGGTTTCTCCCCTGTTTAATTTTGACTGTTGATTTTATTTTCACGCCCGGCTTTTATCAACAAATTATCTATGCGCGACCGCGACTGCCCGACGGGTGTTGCCGATTGAGCATATACATTCGGTCTATTTAAAGCATATACCGCGACGGCCTTTAAAAAGTTTTGAGTGTTTGTCTGGGTGGCTTCGGCAGCCATAGCCAACGTCCTTAAATCCTGTCCGATAACACGGATTTGGAAATTTTCCACAGCTAAATTACCTTGGGATTTTTGTTCTTTCATATGGGCAATTGCCATTTCAACGGCTTCGGATGGCGTTACATCCGCATTTTGAGCAGCAGCGGCAATAACCTCTTTTGCAAGCGTGTTGCGGATGAGCTTAGAATTGGCTTCATCCAACCACGCCGCCGTTCTGAGTTCATTTTCCAAAGTTTGGATTTGTTCATGGTAGGATTGTTTATGGCCGTCTTGGACGATAAGGGCATAAACAGCGCCCGAAAGAGCAATTAAACCTGTTAAACAACCTAACGACCATTTAAATTTGTCAGATTTCAAACGGGCATTTTCGTCTTCTAATTTATCACATTCTTGTTCCAAACGGGCATAATCATCTTCCAAATCCAAAATGCGGTCATTTTTTTGTTCGTCCGTTAAAGCTTGAACATCGGCAATGCGTTTTTCGATTTCTTGAGCCTTTTGAAGACGAAGCGCTGCTTCTTGATCAAACATCAATTCTTCATCCGTCGCGTTATTTAGTTCCATTTGATACTCCTTTCGAAAGCCTGTGATTACGACAATTTTTCATAAGGTAACATATGTTTTTATTTTTGTCAACTCTTTTTTTAATCTTATTGTGTCTCCAATTGAATTCACAAAAGTTTGGCACGCTTCACAATTTCGTTGCCTCAAACGGCATTAAATGATATACTTTTTTAAAACGGGGGCAAAAAATGAGGGATAATCATATGCAAAAAGATAACATGCAACAAGGACGCACTATGACCGAAATGTTAGCGGTCCTAATGATTATCGGCGTTTTGTCGGTCGTTGCTTTGTATGGTTTTCAATACGCATTGTTCCGTTACCGTGTCGGACAAACGCTCAACCAAATTTCTACGGCCGTTGCCGGTGCTCGGACGATTGACTTGCAAGGTTTGGGCAAAAGCATGACCGGCGATGAAAACGGCATTATCCGTTTGCCCGTCCATCATGTTATCAGCGGTGTGCGTTTCACCGATGACCCGTTGTATTTCAGAACGCCTCTGAACGCTGACGTGGGCGTTTATCGGGATACCCAAGGTATTTGGCGCGTGTCGATTAAATTCACTGAGTTGATGTCTATGCATGATTGCGAAGCATTATTGACTTCGCCGGTAGCCGAATACGGTAT
>DLOI01000117.1:6068-8515 GCA_002477185.1 Alphaproteobacteria bacterium UBA7488
ATTCGGCCCTTTTAAATTCAATTTGTCGCTACTATACCGAAAGAGATGAATAAATGTTAAAATACTTTTACCTTGTTATAAGTCTTCTTTTGATAACATTTCCCACACAAGGCAAAGTATTGGACATTATAATCGGCGGCGATATGGGGCAAGGGTTGGAATGCCATGAGGATATGGATTGTCCGGGCGAGCAATTTTGCCATGAAGAACAATATCATTGTGTCATGTGTAAAGTGCCTCCGTATGAGTGGACTGGGACAGAATGCAAATGTCCTGCGGGGACGGTGGAAAAGGATAACAAGACATGTGTTGAATGTTTGGAAAATACTGATTGCGCCAACAATTATTTTTGCGATACAGATACGAATCATTGCGAATATTGTAAATTTCCCAAACTGTGGGTAAATAATTTGTGCAAATGTCCACCCGAAACGAATGAAACAGACGGCGTTTGTGTGTGTAATCAAACCAACACAGAACTTAATCAAACCACCGGCAAATGTGATTGTATATTAAGTGAAGAAAAATGTGCCTCAACAAACTTTAATTCAAATGAGTGTTTGTGCTGTCCAACTTCACAACCCGTGTATAATGGCACTTCATGTGTTACATGTGCAACATTCAATCCAAACAAACCGATTTGGGATGCGGCTTCAAAGAAATGTATCCAATGCCGGACAAATACCGATTGTGCGGGTTCAACTCCAATATGCAATGCTTCATCTAAAGTTTGTGAGAGTTGCCCTTCGGATAAGCCTGTTTGGGATGCAAATTCTAAGACATGCGTGAAACAAGTTACCATTACCTGGCAAAATGCATCCAATAAAAATTCCCAAACCGTAACAAGCAATCAAGATGTTTACAGCCAAAATCCGGGGAGCATTGAAGGATATAATTTTGATGGCTGGTATTGGGACAGAGATTTGTCAAATCGTGTTAATTTTCCCGTTAAGGTAAATTCGGATACCACATTTTACGCTAGATGGAACGGCCTCAGTGCTACGTTAGATGAAATCCCGATTAACAAATGCGGTGGCAGCCGTTTGGGAAGTGAATACACCCATACCCAATGGGAATATTGGGTGCCAAAAAATGCAATCGTGCAAGTATATGCCCGTTCATCATGGAACGATGATGGATATAATTGTAATGCCAAATCGGGAAATTGGTATTTTAACTGGTACGATAACAACCGCAATTTTATCCAAAACGGATGGGAACAGGGCACACATTGCACGTGGGTCTATATCGGCAACGCTCCGTCAAACATTTTAAGACTACAATCAACAGATTGGTCAAAACATTGCGATGTCGTTTTCAGATTGCAAGTTCGGTATGAAATGCCTGCAATCAGATATTAAGTTTCCATGGATATTCTAACTATTTAAAACAATTAAGAACGATGGTTATGCATCTATTCCAATGTATAGGTTTTTTTTAAAAAAACACCCGATACTTCTTGACAAGGCGTGCATATCATACTATTTAGTAAACAACTGATAATCACGTTATCAGCAGTTTTTATTTAACTTTAAAAAAATGAGGAAAAAATTATGTTTAAACCATTATTGGACAGAGTTGTCATTAAACGCACAGAAGAAGAAAATAGAACTGCCGGTGGCATTATTATTCCCGATACAGCTAAGGAAAAACCGTCGCAAGGTGTTGTCGTTGCCATCGGTCCCGGCGGCCGTGACGAAGCGGGCAAATTAATTCCGATGACGCTTAAAGCCGGCGATAAAGTTTTATTCGGAAAATGGACGGGAACCGAAATCAAAATTGACGGCGAAGACCTTTTGATTATGAAAGAATCCGACGTTTTGGGTACATTGGAATAATTAATAAAAAAGTTAAAATGGCCTTGTGTCATTTACATAATAACAAAGGAAAAATATGACAGCTAAAGAAACTGAACACGGTTGAAGTTTGTAAGGCGCGTTGTTAGCGCCGAACATTACGAAAACCCGTTCAATTACTTGGGTCATAAGTATAGGTTGAAAGAACAAACAATGACAGCTAAAGAAACTGAACACGGTTGAAGTTTGTAAGGCGCGTTGTTAGCGCCGAACATTNNCCCGTTCAATTACTTGGGTCATTTAATAATTAAAGAAAGGAATAACGATGACAGCTAAAGAGATTAAATTCGGCGCAGATGCCCGTGCAAAAATGTTACGCGGTGTGGATATTTTGGCAGACACGGTAAAAGTAACTTTGGGCCCCAAAGGGCGCAATGTCGTATTGGGAAAAACTTACGGTGCCCCGCGCATTACAAAAGACGGCGTATCGGTTGCCAAAGAAATTGAATTGGCCGACAAATTCGAAAATATGGGCGCCCAAATGGTGAAAGAAGTCGCCTCCAAATCCGCAGACATCGCGGGTGACGGCACGACGACGGCGACCGTTTTGGCTCAAGCCATTATCAAAGAAGGCGCCAAATCCGTTGCCGC
>DLOI01000117.1:8569-9435 GCA_002477185.1 Alphaproteobacteria bacterium UBA7488
AAAGATTTAAAATCCCGCTCGAAAATGGTATCAACTTCTGCCGAAATCGCTCAAATCGGCACAATTTCGGCCAACGGCGATACGACTATCGGCGATTACATTGCCAAAGCAATGGAAAAAGTCGGCAAAGAAGGCGTCATTTCCGTTGAAGATGCCAAAGGCATGGATACTGAATTGGACGTTGTCGAAGGCATGCAATTTGACCGTGGCTATTTGTCTCCGTACTTTGTGACGAATCCGGAAAAAATGACTGTCGAATTGGATAATCCTTACATTTTAATCAACGAATCCAAATTGTCCAACTTGCAATCTTTGGTGCCGGTTTTGGAAGCCGTCATTCAAACGGGTCGTCCGTTGTTGATTATCGCCGAAGATATTGAAGGCGAAGCGTTGGCTACTTTGGTTGGGAACAAATTGCGCGGCGGTTTGAAAATCGCAGCCGTTAAAGCGCCGGGATTCGGTGACCGCAGAAAAGCGATTTTGGAAGACATCGCAATTTTGACAAACGGCCAAGTCGTATCCGCCGATTTGGGCATGAAATTGGAAGATGTTACTTTGTCCACTTTGGGTACAGCCAAATCCGTCACGATTACCAAAGACGATACGACAATCGTCGACGGTGCGGGCGATAAAGCAAATATTGAAGCGCGCGTTAAACAAATCCGCATGCAAATCGAAGAAACAACATCGGATTACGACCGCGAAAAATTGCAAGAACGCTTGGCTAAATTATCCGGCGGCGTTGCCGTGATTAAAGTCGGCGGTTCAACCGAAGTCGAAGTGAAAGAAAAGAAAGACCGCGTGGACGACGCATTGCATGCAACACGTGCTGCCGTTAAAGAAGGCATTATTGCCGGCGGCGGCGT
>DLOI01000117.1:9537-9720 GCA_002477185.1 Alphaproteobacteria bacterium UBA7488
ACAATGCCGCCGTCGACGGTTCCGTCATTGTCGGCAAATTGCTTGAAAAAGGCGATGTGAACGAAGGTTATGATGCTCAAAAAGGCGTATATACAAACATGTTCACGGCCGGTATTATCGACCCGACAAAAGTGGTACGCACAGCGTTGGAAGGTGCTGCTTCCGTCGGCGGTTTGCTGATTA
>DLOI01000117.1:9745-10031 GCA_002477185.1 Alphaproteobacteria bacterium UBA7488
CTGTGGCGGCCACGGCGGTATGCCGGGCGGCATGGACGGCATGGGAATGGGTTATTAACCAACAATGCCTTGACATTAAAAATAAGTATGTAAATACTGTTTTTAAAAACACAAAGAACCGGCCTTTTAAAGGGTCGGTTTTTTATGTGCCGAAATCGGCAATTCTCCCTAACATATTTATGTTAAACGAAAGTATCCTGTTACCAAATTTCCTCTTCATAAATTTTTCCTTAATTTCCAACTTTTTACAAAATTATTTAAAAAATACTTGACAAATGCCCCCCCC
>DLOI01000117.1:10065-10979 GCA_002477185.1 Alphaproteobacteria bacterium UBA7488
ATTTACCATCTTTTGTTTGCCCAATAATTTAACCATAAGCATAAATGATACAGCTACGACGCCGGAGGGGATTCTAATATTCGGATTAGGAATGATTTTTTCCTTCACAGCCTTTTATATGGCATGCGTGAGCCAAGTGCGCGACGGCCATTTGGGTGTTGAAACGAACATGATCACGGGCAAAGTCACAAACGATGAAACAGCCTATAAACCCGACTGGTATGTCGTGGGCCCGCTCACCAGTTATCGTGAAATACATAATCCCGAAGTAAACTCTCAAGCCGAAATTAAAGGGCAAACAAAAGATGGTAAATTAGTTTTATTTGACTTTTCGGCCAATTATAAAATGAAAAACAAAATGGCCATCAGATACTATAAAGAATTTCATAAATACTCGGACAGAGTCTTTTGGGGCGACGTCGTCGTTGTTCCGGTTATTCAAGAAACGATGCAGGAAGTTATCCGAAAAACAAATCATAGTGAGATTATTGCCGATGAAATCGGTTTTACTCAAAAAGCGCAAAAAGCCATTGCCAAAAATTTGGAAAAAGAAGGCGTCGAATTAAAACAATTTGTTTTACCCTATATCCAAGAACATGGCACGCGTAAAGAAAATTATATCATCGTTGACCGTTCATCGGGCGTGAAAGTACAAAACACAGCCACCACAAACACTCAACCGGCAGGGCCGATACGTATTCATACACAGCTTGTGCCCGGCAATAAATTCAACACACACCAACGTTCAAATTAAGGGGGAGAATTAAAATGAAAACAAAAGAAATTTTAGAGCCTCTGGCCGTTTTAGGCATTTTTACTCTTTTCCCCACCGTTTTGCGGTCATGCACAAATGTTAAGGAAGGGCATATCGGTGTTGTCAGAAATCTTGCCTTATAATTTTCTTTACGCGTGCC
>DLOI01000117.1:11035-18879 GCA_002477185.1 Alphaproteobacteria bacterium UBA7488
ACAGGGGATATTAAAGGATATACATCGGATAAAAAGCCGATTTATTTTAATTTTACCGTTAATTATCAACTGACCGAGGAAGGCGCCAAATACGTTGCAAAAGAGCTTAATGTGGATAATTCTACTGTCTCGTTTAAAGTGAACCCAAAATGGGGGGATGTGCTTGTTGTCCCGATGGTTCAAGAAATCATCAAACGTCATATTGCCAATCACAAACACGCCGATATCATTGATAACCAACCGGCATTTACAAAAAACATCAGTGAAGAAATCAATGAAACTTTAGAGAAAAAAGGTGTCGAGCTGAAGAAATTTTTATTGCCCTATACGCAAGAACAAGGCACACGCCAAGAAAACTTTTTACAAACGGACGACGCTAATGCGAATGGCGGCAATAACGCAGATTCGAATATTTCATTTACAGCCAATACGCACGCACCCAAAACTATTGTGAAAGCATTCGCTAACGGGCGCCGTTTTACTTATAATCGTGAATCAAAAGTGAAAGCTTAAAAACGTTTGTGGATTAAAAAAGCCGGGATTTGCCGGCTTTTTTTTAAATTTGCAATCAATAATAATTCATCGTTTTATCGGGCTGTATCCAACAATCTTTTAATTGGCGCATAGGATTTCCGATGATGCACCGTTACACCATATTCATTAAGCGCGCTTATATGGTCTTTCGTGCCATACCCGGCATTGCGCTCCCACCCGTACGCGGGAAATTCCCCCGCCAACGCTTGCATAATATGGTCGCGCGTCACTTTTGCCACAACAGACGCGGCAGCAACGGACAAGCTTTTCGAATCGCCCTTGACAATGCACGTGCATGGTTCGGACCAACTTTTAGGCAAACGGTTGCCGTCAATTAGCGCATGGGCAGGGCGATATCCTTGTTCAATCACACTATCCAACGCGCGCCGCATCGCCAAAAAGGACGCTTGCAAAATATTAAGCTCATCTATTTCTTGGGCGCTGGCTTGCCCGACACCGACAATGGCATGGCGGAAAATCAACGGAAATAATTTTTCGCGTTTTTTAGCAGATAATTTTTTTGAATCGTTTAATTCGCGCAACAAGTACGCAGCTTCTTCACGCTTAGTTTCGTCTTCAAACAAGAACGGCAAAAAACCATCCGATGCCGTTTGAAAGTTTAAACAATTCGTGTCATAAAATTGTTTGTCAAAACACACGCAAGCCGCCACGACGGGCCCACACCATGGGCNNCGTCCCGCTTCGTCCAATCCGAAAACAAAACCGTTGCACTTTAAATTTTTTTCAATCGAAAAATCGGGCATGGGGGCACCTTATTTGATTTATCATTTTGCAATACGAAACCGCGAACGATTCATTTTGCCAAATTTGTTTTTGAATTATTTAAATCCTCATATCAAAAACTTAAACATTTTTTAAACGCCGCAAAACATCCTCATAGGCCATGACGTGTTTAATCGGCCCCAAAGAAGCCAATGTCGGTTTGGATGAAAACACGCGGTGAGCGACACGTTTTAAAGCCTCTAAATCCACACGGTCAATCGCGGCAATCGTTTCTTCTTTCGGCACCACGCGCCCATGGATAATTATGTCAATCGCATTGAGTTCCGCATGCGTGGAAATGTTTTCCATACGCATTAAGATGCGCGCCTTTAACCTGGCCTTTGCCCGCGCAATTTCATCATCGCGAATCGTTGAAGGCAACGTTAAAATTTCATCGCACAAAACGGGCATTAATTCGGCAACTTCCTTTTCGCCCGTGCCGGCGTAAATGCCAAAAATACCTGTGTCCGTTTCGGGAGAATTAAACGAATAAATTGAATACACCAGCCCGCGTTTTTCACGAATTTCTTGGAACAGGCGCGACGCCATTCCGCCACCGAAAATACCCGATAAAACGCTGGCCGCATAATAATCATTATCGGTATAGGACAACCCTTCAAACCCTAAAACCAAATTGACTTGTTCATTATCTTTTTGCACGCGCATATCGCCGCCGACATACAATCCCGGCTGTTCTTTTTTGAGAAATCAATATGCAAAACGATNNACATGACGGGACGGTTGCCGATTTTGGTAAAGGCTTTTTCACACATCTGAACAAACGTGTCATGGTCAATAGCCCCCGATGCGCTGATAATCATGCGACCGGCCGTATATTGCGTATGCATGTAATCAAGCAGCTTCTGGCTTGTCACGCTGAACACATTATCTGCTGTTCCCAAAATCGGCCGCCCCAGCGGTTGGTCGGGAAACGCTTTTGCCGCCAAATAATCAAACACCAATTCATCTGGCGTATCGTTTTGCATATTGATTTCTTGGACAATAACGCCCTGCTCTTTGGCAAGTTCATCCTTATCCATTTTGGAATTTTGCAAAATATCGGCAATGATGTCGAGCCCCAAGGCCAAATCTTCCTTTAAAACTTTAACGTAATAGGCCGTCATGTCCTTGCCGGTATAGGCGTTCATAATACCACCGACGGCTTCGATTTCTTCGGCAATTTGAAAAGCCGAACGTCTGGCCGTCCCTTTAAAGGCCATATGTTCCAACACGTGCGAAATACCGCCTATATCGGGCGTTTCATACCGAGCGCCGACGCTGACCCATACGCCCATCGATACCGTTTCGGCTTGATTTGATGCATCCGTTACAACACGCATGCCGTTTGAAAGAGTCGTTGTTTTAACCATATGTATATTTCCCAAATTATTTAATGTTTATAAATTAATTTAACAATTTAAAAAAGTTCAAAATGCCGCACACCAACCGGCCACGGCATCTTAAACATTTAGATTACATGAAAAATCGCGGGGCAATTACCACAGCGATTCTTCCAAATAAATCACTTTTTGCGTTTTATCCCACACACGCCCCCAAAAGCCTTGTTCGGGTTCGGTTGTGGTCNNCTTCGCGCATTACAGTCCGCCCGTCTTTATCCGTTTCGACAAATTTTTGTACGACCGTTTGCGTGTCGGGTACACAATTTGATATAACTTTGCCATCCACAATACTTTGATTGCTGCACGGAATATCGGGCACAATCACTTTCGTATTTGTTTGCCTTGTCATGACTTGAGGTGCCGGTTGTTGAACAACTATGGTCGGCGCCTTTGTTTCCACAACGGTTGTTGTCGTATCGGTTACAACATCCGTTACAATTGTTTTNNGACCACAACCGAACCCGAACAATCCGTTACAATTGTTTTACTCGTTTGGTTCGTATTAATAACAGGCGTACGTGCTTGCAAATTGCCCTTAACGGTCGATTTGACATAACTGGCTTCTTCTTTAACAGAATCCTTCACAATACCGGGGCATCCTTCACACGTATTAACACCGCCAGGTACAGCGGTTCCTTTCAATGTCAATTGTTCTTTTAAACGAATAACTTCGGCTTCGGCCTGAGCCCGTGCGGCCGTTTCGGCACTTAAACGTTCAGACATTTGCTTGCGATAGGCCGCTTGAGCTTCAGGCGAGTTGCTGTCGCTGAGCAAATAAACGGAACCAGGCATTTTTTCGGTAAAACGCCATAATACATAACCGTTTTTGCCGCCACGCATCACTTGGCCGGACCCGAGTGTATAATAAGCGCCCATCAAACCATAATCAAAATCAATCATATCGATTTTATAGGACATGTTCATTGTCGAATTGCCCGTTTCGGTAAAGGAACAATCAAAACCGCCGACATTCATTTGGACATCGTCAATGCTCATCACGCGTAATTGCGACAAAGCGGATTGGCAACGCGGACGCGTTCCGTTTGCATCAACGGCAAAATCCAAAATCGTATCAATGGCGGTTTGGCCTTTTAACAATTTGGAATCGACAACTTCGGCCGATTCAATCGAAATATTGGCTTTGACATTATTTGTTTGACCATTTAAACGAATACCCGGTTCAATACAACGGTGAGAAGCCGGATCGGCTTCGCATAATAAAACCTCTTTTGTAATATTTTTTTCAAATAAATCCGCAATCTGATTGAACAAGTATTCCTTGCTCATCGTATATCTGGCATCGGCGCATTGCATGCCGCGGCAAATGATTAACGAATTGCTTGACAACGTGGCATTTGCCCCCATGGCAAGCCCAAGGGTTAAAACGCTTGAAAAAAGTAAGAGTTTGTTCATGCTAAAGGTTCCTTTTTTGAAATAAACTAGGTATATTTTAACCATAAATAAGAATGATTTGCAACAATTATTCGACAAATGGGTAAAATAGTCGATTTGAAATAAGGAAATCCTTGTTTTGTTATTCGCCGAACACGTCAAACCGATACGCCGCCAAAACTGAGATGGCCGCTGTTTCAGCGCGCAATATCAATCGCCCCAAATTTAACGCAATCGCCGTTTTGTGACTTTCAAAAGCGTTCAATTCTTCGGCTGTCCATCCGCCTTCTGGACCGATGGCAAAGCAAACTTTTTCGCCGCGTTTAACGGTGCCGTTTGTTTGCCCACGTTCGGATAAGTAAACAATTTTTTCATCCGCACGGCACGTTGATAAAAACGTATTGACATCCATCGGTTCGCTTATTTTCGGGATACTTAGCCGTTCGCATTGTTCGGCCGCTTCGGTAACAATAACCTCAGCCCGCTGCCTATTCATTTTTTGAAGCACGCTGCGCCGTGCGACAATCGGCACAATTTCCGATACGCCCAATTCAGTCGCCTTTTGCAACACCAAATCCATATTGTCTTTTTTAATCAGCGACATTGCCAACACGGGGCCGTTTTCCACGCTTTGTTCTCGTGTTTGGGCCAGCGGCATAAACACGCCAGCCTTTTTATTCAAATCGATTATTTCGCATTCGAATTCGCCGTCAAGCCCATTAAACAATAACACCTTGTCGCCAACTTTCAAACGCATCACATGGAACAAATAATGCACTTGGTTTTCATTGGCATAAACATGTTGCCCGATGGATAATTTTGCGGCCGTAAACAATCTAATCATTTGTTACATTGTGCGTCGTCCCGTATATNNTGAAAAACAAACGCTCAGCTATCCATAATTTGCGCGACAATTTGTTCGGGATTATCCTCGCATAAAGGTTTGAATGCCATTTTTTCAAAACCTTCATCACCCAATCGTTCACCCTCTTCATTAGGAGATTCCGTAAACGCATCGCTGAACATTAACAAGTTGTCACCGGGTTTAAACGGCACAGTTACTTCGTCATATACGGGACGACGCACAATGCCCAGCGGCATCCCTTTCGTTTTTAACGCGCAAATGTCGCCGCATGAACATAACAACGGTGCCGGTGCCCCTGCCCCCGAATAGCTGAGCGTTTGTTTTTCAATATCTATCACGGCACAAAAAAACGTTGCGAAATGCCCGCGCGGCAACAACCCGTATAATTGGTCATTTAATTTTTGCAAAAATGCCGCCGGACCACCGATGCCCTTGTTCATTTGCGTAATAAGCGTATGCAACCGTACCGTATTCAAAGCGGCAGCCACGCCATGTCCCGAAAAATCGCACAAATACACAGCTGCGCGCGTCGATGAAATCGGGAACAGCTGCCAAAAATCTCCGCCGAGTTTGGATGATGGCGCAAAGAAATGCGCAATTTGCAAACCATATTTTTTTTGAAAAGTTTTAAGCGATTCTTCCGAAGGCAACATATCGGTTTGCACTTTTTGCGCAGCGCGCAATTCTTCGTCAATCTGCTTTAATTTACCCTCTAAATCTTTAACCAGCAACCTGTTTTCCAAATGCACCTTGACACGGGCAAAAAATTCCAGCGGGTTAATCGGTTTGGAAATAAAATCCGTTGCACCGGATGAAAACGTTTTATCACGTGTTTCACGCGTATCAGATGCCGTTTGAATTAATACGGGAATATCGGCCGTCTGCGGCACAGATTTCAAATGGTGCAATACTTCATAACCGTTCATGCGCGGCATTGTAATATCCAAAATAATCAAATCGGGCGGATTTTCAATTACTTTATGCAACCCTTCGATTCCATCAACGGCCATATCGATTTTTGTAATGCCAACAACATTCAAAAGCCTCGCAACCAACGTCTGATTACTTAGATTATCTTCCATAACAAGTACGCGGCAATCAGATAAATCCGCCGTAAAATGGGAGACTTCGTCTGCGCTTTCAACCAAAGCTTCGCTGACTTGGTAATGTTCGGGTTCATCAAAGGCAAATGACAGCGTTATTTCACGACCGAAATCTTCAATCGTGCACGAATCGGCCGTACCGGCAATCATCTTTAGTCCCCTGCCCGATTTAGCTTTTGTATCGGGCTTTTTATCCATCTCAGTTGAAATGGAATATCCGGCTCCTTCGTCTCGAATCTTTATTTCCAGTTTTTGCGCATCCCAATTGGCCCAAATACTGATGGACTTTCGCGCATACGCCGGATCCGTCAGACGATCCTTTAAAATCTGGGAATATTTAACGTAATCTTTGGCCGATTGGCGCAAATCGCTGCTGATTTGCAAATTGCCATGAATAAGGCCGTTGACCAACGCTTCATGCAACGCTAAATGAATATTGCCGTAACGCGACGGTGTAAAGTTCAATCGCTTATTCAGTGCTTCGGTAAAAATCTGAGCTACGTCGCAAGCATAAATAACGGGGCATGTTAAAATAAAACCAATGGATTGCCCTTTGCTTGTCGCCTTTTTATGGCGGTAATAATCTTCAATTGATTCTTGCAAAGCGTTTGCATCTAAAATATTTACAATCGGCATTTCAAAAAGAAGGTGCAACTTTTCTTCGGTAATATTGTCGGCCAAAACGGACAAATGTTTCGGGAAAGTTTGCCCCTGCACCGTTGTCATAAACGGCGCGGATTCGCTTGGCCATAATTTAAAGTTCATTTTTTCGGCCAATGCCGCCACTTGTTCTTTTGACACACTGTCGCCGGTAATATGATACATGCTTAACCCCTTTAAATGAATGCCTTTATCTTATCGCAAGTAAGGGATGAAAAACAAGTTTTTTTTGCGCGTACATACCAACATATGTTTTAAAATTTACGAATGACATATTAACGTATTATTTTACGTTTTTTTGCCCGTTGTCATAAGACTTTCACACGAAATTTCTTGTTTTTTTACATATTAGCATGTAAAATAAATGCAATTCATTTTAACCAAAGGATAATATTGATGAAAAAACTAAACCCTATAATGATTTCCGGCAAAGAGGTGTTGCCTCTGATTGAAGGCGGCAAAGGCATTGCCGTATCCGACGGGCGTTCGTCGGGCGCAGGGGCGGCTGCCGGGGCTGTCGGTACGATTTCCGGCGTTTTTGCCGACGTTTTGGATGAAAAGGGCAATCCCGTTCCGAAAGTTTATACGCGAAAAACGCGTCCCGAGCGCCAAAAAGAACTCATTGAAATGTCAATTAAAGGCGGCATCAGCCAGGCCAAACTGGCGCATGAAATCGCAGGCGGCAAAGGACGCATTCACATGAATGTGTTATGGGAAATGGGCGGTAGTATCCCTATTTTGGAAGGCGTGATGGATTCGTGTGAAAATTTGGTCGAAAAAATGAAACATAAGGCGGCCGAAAAATACCATGAAAAAATCGAAGCTGTCGGCGAACGCGTTCAACAAACTTTGGGGGCTTTGCGTTTTAATGTTCAAAAACACATGAAAGAAACCGTTCCCGTAGTGGAAGGAATGCTCGGCGAAGTCGGCAACTTGATTCACGGCATTACTTGCGGCGCGGGCATGCCGTATAAATTGGCGGAAGTCGCCGTTAAGTACAACATTTATTATTATCCGATTGTGTCATCCGCACGCGCTTTCCGCGCCTTATGGTTGCGCTCGTATAAAAATTGCGCCCAATTGCTCGGCGGCGTTGTTTATGAAGAC
>DLOI01000056.1:0-2658 GCA_002477185.1 Alphaproteobacteria bacterium UBA7488
TATTAAATGACCGTATGGATCGGTTCAGCCTTATCTTCCAACATCTTAAAACGGATATCCGTATCGGCATTCATTTTTGCGATTTTTTCTTCCAGCTTTGAAATTTCAAAACTTTGTTCTTCCAACCGCGCCGTTAAACGTTGCAGAGCCTCTTCTTGAGCGGTTAATTTGGAATACAGTTCATCGGTTTGGTCAATCGGGCCGCTGAACGATTGTTGTTTTTTGCCAAATCCCATGAATGAAAATTTTGACTCTTCTTCCTGGGGTTGATAAATGCGCCGTTGCATAAAGGTCATATCGCGTTCCAAACGATCCATACGGTCATTTAATATCGTAAAATTATCATTGACTTGCGCCGCTGCTGAAAAGCCGAACAGTACCGCACTCAATCCCGCAAGGCATAAATATAAAGTCATTTTTTTTAAGATAGTCATTTTAAACCTCGTTTATTATTTGTTTGTTTTTAATATACAGGCAGATTGACCTTTTGAAAAGTCTTTTTTTAAAGTGTTATCAATCAACATGTTTTAAAATATTTTTGAAAGCGGTGAAGTTTGCAATCTTTTGTGACCGAACACGGATACGTTTATTTAAAAAAACAAGGGCATTTTCGTGCCCTTGTTTTTAAAGTCTTAAATCCTAGCGGATTTTATGCCTTAGTAAGCAACCGTTGTTGCATTACGGTTTTTAGCATATGCAGCTTCCGTAGAACCCGTTACGACAGGTCTTTCTTTGCCGTAAGAAATTGTTCTAATGCGGTCTTTTGCAACGCCTTTGGCAACTAAGTAGCTGCGTGCGGCATTGGCACGGCGTTCACCCAAAGCCAAGTTGTATTCGCGTGTACCGCGTTCATCGCAACGGCCTTCGATAACAATTAAAGCCGACGGATTAGCCTTAAGCCAAGCAGCTTGTTCGCTTAAATAAGCTTTGGCTTCGGCATTTAAGCTGGAGCTGTTGAAAGCAAAGTAAACGGTTGCGTGGACTTCGCTGGCAAATTTTTTCGTCAAACTTGTCGGTTCCAAATCGGAAATATTGACGTCGTCTCTCCAACCGCCGTTGGCGTTTCCATATAAGTCAGCGCCCGTTTTGCTGGATGAGCAAGCAGCCACCAATGACAAAGCGCATACGATAGCAAATAATCTTTTTAACATGTTCATATCCTTTTTTTTAATTTTTCTTTCTTTTTTAAGGTATTAAGTCCTTAACCCCACCTGTTAGATGTAGTTGTCTTACCCCCTTAAATAAACTATACTTTCGTAAGTAAGTCAAGAGCTTTTAAGGGCAAAAAAATATTTTTTTATGTGCTCTCTTGTTTTGTTAAACCGTACAATGTGTTACTCAAACCAATTTGTTTGCATAATTCAACGGATGCCAAGTGCTTTAAACTTACCGTTGGCCGTGACCTTTGTGCCGTGTGATTTAAAAAGGCTCCGATAATCGGAGCCTTTAAAAAAGTATTTTTATTTTTGAACGCATTGCGGACAAGGATCATTCGGATCTTCGCACGGGCATTTGACCTCAACAACGGGTTCGGGTTTCTTTTGGGCCTTATATTCATCCCACCAAGTTTTGTCTTCGGGAACCGGCACTTCTTTAATAACCGGTTCGGCTGTGATAGTTGTTACAACCGTTTCTTTCATAGTCGGTGTTGCTATCACAGGTTGTGCAGGTTTAGTTTCTTGAACCACTTCAACCGTTTCGACAACTGTTTGGGTTGTTACGCAGTTTGTGCATGGCTTGTCGCTTTTGATGATGGCAATGGCGCGACCCTGCGTGTCTTCGCCCGTTACATATGTTTTTGGCGAATTATTTTGAGCTGTGGCAATCACGCAATCGCGGTAATCTTTGTGTTCATCGCCCATTTTACATCCTTCGACGGCTCGTTTTTCGGCCAGGCGTTCTGCGCGCCCGTCGGCATCGTCAAGTTCATAGGGATAACAGGCTGTCAAGAGTGAGAATCCGATGACGGCGCACGCAATATGTTTTAATTTCATGGTTAACTCCTTTAGAAAAATAAGCCAATATCCTATTTGTACGTTGTTTTTTTTAAAAAAGCAATATTTTTTTCATAATTGTTTGCCGGATTGTTTCGGTTGTAAAATTCAACAACAATAATCTCGAAAATTCAAAAAGAAGTTTAAATTTTTTTCAATCGAAACAAAAATATCTTATTAATGCAACAACGGCGACCAAGCCGGGTCAGAGGCATCGCGCGGCGTATCAACCAAGCGTTCATTGTATCCCGTTATATCGATTGTATATAACTTAGCCGTACCGCCGAACCCCCAATTATCCGATGGCGTTTGACGATAGAACATTAACACACGGCCGTTTGGCGCCCACGTTGGCCCTTCCACCAGCCAACCGTTGACGACAGCGCGTTCTCCCGAACCGTCGGGGCGCATGAGTCCGATATGAAATTGGCCGTTTTTGATTTGCGTATAGGCAATATAATCCCCGCGCGGCGACCAAACCGGTGTTGCATAGGTGCCTTGACCGAAGCTGATACGGTTAATATTGGACCCGTCGGCATTCATGACATACAGCTGTTGCGTGCCGCTTCTGTCCGATGAAAACACAATACGTTTGCCATCGGGCGAAAAACTTGGCGATGTGTCAATAAACGGACTGTCCGTCAATTTTTTGGTTGAACCGGTG
>DLOI01000056.1:2727-3333 GCA_002477185.1 Alphaproteobacteria bacterium UBA7488
CGGCGCAAATGTCATGCCTTCAAAATGCCCGACCAATTTGGACGCCCCCGTATGTACATCCATAATGTAAACGCTGGGTTTGCCTGATTTATAAGAAAAATAAGTGACCTGGCGCATGTTCGGTGAAAACCGCGGCGTTAAGACGGTATCTTTGCCGTCCGTTAAATATTTGACGTTGGCGCCGTCTTGGTCCATAATCGCCAAACGTTTAATACGTTTTTTTTGGTTGCCCGATTCGGCAATGAACACCACGGCCGAATCAAAATAACCGCTTTCTCCCGTTAAACGTTGGTAAATCTCGTCGGCAATAACATGCGCTATTTTGCGCCATTTATCGGGCGCCTCAGAAAAGGATCCCGCTTTCATTTCGTTTTGCGCAAAAACGTCCCACAGGCGGAACGATACTTTGAAATTGCCGTTTGCCTCTTCTTTCACATCGCCGTGGACAAGGCCGTGAGCTTTAATCGCCTGCCAATCGGCAAAACGCGGATGAGTGCCGGCATTTTCCATATTTTGAATGTAAGCATCGCGGTTAATGATGCGGATTAACCCTGACCTTTCCAAGTCGGCTTCAATGACTTCGGTCATTTGTTTGCCGATTTTGGC
>DLOI01000056.1:3361-5040 GCA_002477185.1 Alphaproteobacteria bacterium UBA7488
AGGGTCGGTTCGGAATTGGCGCCCGATACGTCAATCCTGAGTTCGGCGTTTGACGGATTTGACAGCATCAGCGCGATGATTAAAAACAAAACTTTTTTAACAAGCCCTATAATAATCAAGTGTTTTATGTTCATTTTCATTTTTAAAAGACTCCTCCGTCCAGCGGTCTGAACCTGACAAATATTTCCTTCCACGCGTCATAACTTTCCTTGCGCGTATCAGCCAATAATTTAAACGGCGATTCATCGCCCAAAGCATCGCAAATATAAACGGCGCGCCGCGCGCTTTCGGCAACCGAACGGAAGGACGCATCATTTTTCATGTTCAAGATTTTAACGTCTTTAACGTGTCCGTCGCGTGCGACATAAGCGCGCACTTCAATCACCATATCGTCAATGCCCGTTGCGCCCGCATCCACATTCCAACACCCGCGCAACTTATTTACAATTAAGTCTTTTTCCGAGATAGTCAAGGGTTGCATTAAGCTGCCGCCCGTTCCGCCTTCAATGCCGTCTTGGACTTCTTGGCCTGTGGCAGGTGCCTCAGTCGTTTGGGAACTGGGGCNNCTGGCGTGCCGGTTTTTTAATTCTATCCACTGACGCGAGTAAACTTTTCAAATCGCTTTGCGCCGCTTTTTTATCGGGTTTAGCCGTGTTGGGCGGTGTCGGTTTTTTTACCGTTTCGGGTTTCTTTTTCGGCTGCGTTTTTTTCTCATCGCGTTTGGGAGGAAGGGCGGCTTTGACCGAATCTTTGGGTTTGGGTTGTTCTTTGGGCTTGACCGGTTCGGCAGGTTTAGGGGCAACGGTCGTTTTTGTTGACGGCGTTTTGTCCGTTTTCGGCGCAGCCGGAGTAACGGTCGGCTTAGGCGTTTTTTTCACTTTCGGCGGTAAGTTTGTTTTATCGGCGATTTGTACTTTTTTTAAATCGACCATGATAACGGGCGTATTCGTTTTATCGAATTCTTGAAACGAAAACGACCAATCCGCCCACATGAGCAATAAAATGCCGGCGTGCATCACAGTTGAAAAAATATAAGCTTGCTTACGCACCTTGGTTTTTCCTATTTCCTTTTTTTAGCCGCCGCATCATGCATGATTTTGGCGTCGGTTTTAAGGCCGACTTGGGTAAACCCCGCTGTTCTGAGCAATGCCATCACTTCAATCACGCGTCCGTATGAGGAGTTTGTATCGCCGCTGATGATAATATTGATTTGCGGGTTTTCGGCAACAATCGCGCTGACTTTGCCCACCAACGTATCCATTTGCACTTCGTTTGTGCCGACATAGATTTTGTCATCTTTCGTGATGCCGATATCAAGCGTTTTTTCTTGACCTTCAATCGTTTTGCCATCGCCTTTGGGCAAGGTCAGCGGTATACCCGTTGTCAAAAGCGGCGCCGTAATCATGAAAATGGCCAACAACGACATCATCACATCGATGAGCGGCGTTAAGTTGACTTCGGCGCGAATACGGTTTTTGCGTCTGAAATTGCGGGCCATTTTATTTCTCCATTTGATAAATTTGGCGGGAAATAATGGCGCTTAATTCATCCGAAAATGTTTCCATTTTTTTTGAAATGTGGTCAATATCGCTGGTTAATTTGTTATAGGCAATCAACGCCGGAATCGCGGCAATCAAACCGACAGCCGTCGTAAAGAGCGCTTCGGCAACGCCGGGCGC
>DLOI01000056.1:5115-7157 GCA_002477185.1 Alphaproteobacteria bacterium UBA7488
CGACCGAACCGGTAGAAGCCAAAAACATCATGCGCGTTTCCATTTTATCGACTTGCTTATCAATCGCGATTTGCATAACCTTGTCAATGCGTTCTTCCAAATTGATAGTCGAATTGATTTTGGATTTTTCCCCGACCGACCGGCGCAATTCGCGAATGGCGCTGACGAAAATCGCCGATAACGGGTCAGTCGGATTTTTGGCGTAGGTGTTATACAACGTATCAAGCGAACCGCCCGACCAAAAACGTTCTTCAAACGCTTTCATGCGTTCGCGAATGCGTTTAAAGGTCATGACTTTGTCAAAAATAATGGCCCAACACCAAAATGAGGCCAACAACAGCCCTAAAATAAGGGCTTTCATAAACAAATCGGATTCGGCAAACATTGTCCACATAGACAATGTGTGGCGGGCGGTTTCAACAGGCATCAGTTTTCTCCTTCAGGCAAATAGCCGGCAAATTTTTCTTTTAAATCTTCGGGGATACGTACGGGCTTTAACGTGTGCGGATTCACAAACACGACCATGATTTTCAAATCCACCAATTCGGTATTGCCGCGTTTAACGGTTTGCAACATAATCATCGAAGCGTTTTTAATTTCGCCGATGCGCGTATGGACGGTAATCATATCTTCCAAACGGGCGGGGGATTTGTAATCAATTTCGGCGCGTTTAATGATAAACGCGATATTGCGGTCAATCAAAGCTTTGTTGGACAAGCCGATTTCATGCAAAAATTCCGTGCGGGCCCGTTCGGCGTATTCCAAATAATTGGAATGGTAAACGATGCCGCCCGCATCGGTATCTTTATAATAAATTCTTAAATTCAATTGGTGATTCATATAAATCCCTTATTTTATGAAAGGTTAAAGCGTTTAAACGAATGGCTTTATCCTCCCAAAAAAATGCTTAAAAGTCAAGAGAATTTATAAGGATACATCATTTTTTTAACCGGTAAAAAGCAAGCATTCATTCAAATGATTACATTCCAAAGGAATGTGTCGGCGAAGGATAAGTTCTTATATGAAAAGTTATCGTTTATGTATACGATAATATACGGAATTATCTTTCCGAAATTCTTTTTTAGAATAAAAACCCTCTTTTAAATACAAAAAAGGTCCGACACGGTCAAAAAATTTGTTTCCTCCGTAAAGTAGATGATATCCGGTATCAGAGAAAGAGAGATGTCCTTCAGCACAATCAAAATATTGCTCTATAGGATAGCAAGGAGTATCAGGGTAACAGTCATTGGACACTATTGCTCCTTCACAATTAGTAAAGATACGATTGCCGGATGCGAATGAAATAAACCTGTAAGATCCAAAAAGGAATAAAAAGATAAGAAAAGACGTAATAAGGATTATGGGAAAAGTTTTTTTTATTGAATGTTTTGTTACATTACGTTTCACGAAGTTTCCGATAAAAGGCAAAAGAAAGAGGAAAGCACAGATAGCATAAAAATAGGGAATGAAAGAAATAAAGGCCTCTAAAAGAATGTCGACATCTGTTTTAGAAGCTTGTCCGACAAAAAAGAGGGCATATAAACCCATGACAGAAATAAGGAAGAGACCGGCGGTAAAGATGAGGGCGCGAAAGAAAGGATTGTTATTTAAGATAGAAAGCAATTTGGAAAAAGTATTGGATGTTTTGTGCATAATTATCTCCCGAAGATGACATGTAAGAAATATACCGACTTTAGTAAACAAAAAACTCTGGAATAAGTCAACGAAAAACGAAGGCAGATAGTATGGTTTATTTTGTAAAATATTAATTTATTTAAAAAAAATTAAATTAAATTAATATTTAAAAATCCCCATCTTCCAACAAATCGCCTTGCAACGTATTTTTGGGCGCACGCAACCCAAGGTGTTTAAAGCCCGCGCTGGATAACATGCGTCCGCGGGGCGTGCGCATGACCAAGCCCAGTTGCATTAAAAACGGTTCAATCGTTTCTTCAATTGTATCGCGTTCTTCGGACAAAGCCGCCGCCAACGTGTCAATGCCGACGGGGCCGCCTGCGATTTGGAAAAAATCGTCAAGCGCG
>DLOI01000108.1:0-179 GCA_002477185.1 Alphaproteobacteria bacterium UBA7488
CCCGGTGGCGGAATGCCCCAAACCTATGGCGTGCCCGTTCCCGAAATCCAAGAAGCCATCAAACACGGTGTGCGCAAAGTGAACGTCGACACCGATTTGCGTATGGCCATCACGGGCGCTATCCGCAAAGTATTCGTGGAAAACCCCGCCGAATTTGACCCGCGCAAATACATGGCCGT
>DLOI01000108.1:221-8220 GCA_002477185.1 Alphaproteobacteria bacterium UBA7488
CGGGTCATGCATCGCAAATTAAGCCGATATCGTTGGCGGATATGGCCAAGCGTTACGCCTCCGGCGAGTTAAAATAAAATCTAACAGGTAATTATCTTCAAAATCGCAAGACTTATGTACTAACAATGTACACCGCGTCTTGCGATTTTTTGATTCTTCCTCTGTTATATTTCATTTTATGATTTTTACGGCTGCGAATGGGATTGTTCGCGTTAAATTTGGCTTGTGATTTTTCACGGGTTATTATCTTCACTCCCGCTACTTATGTACCAAAGTGTACACAACGAATGGGATTTATTCGATTCTAACGCCGTTATAGATGTTTTGATTGACTATGTAAATTATCGGTGAAAAACCCCACCCTTATGTACCTCAATTCCGACTAAAATTCGAAAGATTACAAGGGATTGTAATCTTTCTCATTAAGTCTCACCCGTTTACGCGCAAAAACAAGCCCCCCGGCATGTTTATTGCTTACGCACTGTACACGACAGGAGGGGTGTCTTGATTCTAACGCCATTACAATTGATTTGTCTTTTTTAACGTATCATTATCGGTGAAAAACCCCACCCTTATATATTAACATGGTACACCGCGTCTCTAAGATTTTTTGATTCTTCCTTAAGTTATATTTCATTTTATGATTTTTACGGCTACGAATGGTTTTCTAGATTTAAATATTTTGTTATTTATCCCTTTAAAACAGATAGGGGTACAAATCTAAATCTTTTAAAATTTTTAGGTTAATACAAGATATCTTTAATCCCAAAATTTAAAATGTATTTTATACAGGCAAAGCGTGTAGGTTAATAAGCGTGATCCTTGCTAATAAAAAGAACTCATGGCGTTGGCCACGAGTTCTTATAATAAAGTAGGTTTGTTTACTTGGAAATTTTCTCCGTAAACGTTACCGATTTTAAGCAATCGGCGATGGATTGTTGTTTTCTTTAAACTTGTGTTTAAAATTTATATTGTATTTGTCCGCCGAAAATATTCGAACGCAAATTTTTGTACTTAACGGGTGTTGCGCCCGCTTCCAAAGCTTTGCTGGTTCTGGCAAACATATGCGTGTAACCCGCGTCAAATTGCCAATTTTCCATCATATAGGAAAAACCCGCCGACAACCAAAAACGGTCATTATCCGGAATACGTATCGTGCGGTTGGCATTGTTATGAGCCGGGCTTTCATCCCAACCGGTACCGGCACGGAATGTCCAATTGTTATTATGGTAATAATCAACCCCTGCCGTTAAAGTCCAGCTGTTGTCATAATTATAAATGGACGTTTTTTTGCCCCCCATCAACTTAAACAAATTCGTATCGGATTTCATCGTGAATTCGGGGAAAGATTGGCTCCAATGCGTCCATCTTGCCGTTCCCGAAAAGCCGAATTTTTGATATTTGTGAAAAGCCGACAATGTAAATGTTTCCGGCAAAGCGGGCGATGCCCAACCGGTGCCGACTTGGTTAAATCCGTAAGCATTTTCGTAAATTTCGTGGTCACCTTTGACTTGTTGTGTGGAACGCATCCGCCATGAAAAACCGACGCGCGTGTTTGGCGAAAATTCATACATCGTGCCCAAAACGCCCGAAACGGTCCACCCGTCCAATTCAAAATCGCTTTTGCCGCCGCCGACTCTCGGGCTTAAACTATTAGTCATATGCCCATAGATATAGCGCGCAATAAACGTTGCGCCGACCGACCATTTGTCGGTGATTTTATAAGCCACCGCCGGCGCAATATCAATAATGTCCAATTTTGACAGAATAGCATCATTTGAAGCAAACCAATTTGATTTGTAATCCGTTTTTAAACCAAACGGCGCATAGACACCCAATCCGATGGACAATTTGTCATTTAAATTATATTGCGCGAAAAAATTCGGCACAGGGGCATAGTAATCCATTTTAGCCTTTTGTCCGGCAGCTGACCCGAGACCTTCAATATCGGATTTTAAATTGACCATTGTCAAACCCGCCTGCATGCCGCTGCGTTTCATTAAAGTCATGCCCGCGGGGTTATAGGCTATGGCCGAATAATCGTCGCCCATAATGCCGGCACCGGCAAATGAACGCCCTAAACCCGTTACAGAGTAATCATTTAATTGGTAGCCGCCCGCTTGTGCGGTTTGGGCCGTTATTGCCAACAAACTTGCGGCGAATAAAAATGTTTTAAAATTCATTATGTTATCCTTTTTTTAGTTGATAAACCTTTCCCCCATAAAAGGCATAATATCTTATGTGTCACAAAAATGCAACAATTTTGTAACAAATTTGTCATATTTTAAAATAAATTCTTATTTCAATATGTTACATGAGCATAGTTTCTGTGAAAACGGGTGAGCAAAAAGGCGGGACTGTAATGTGTGGCAACATAATGGCACAAAGCATGCCGACACTTTAAGGCGATAATGCGCAAAGGAAATATTATGGTAGATAATCCCAACGCAACGGGACATTATACCTCCGCAAAAATAACACGACCGGGCACCCCTACGGTGACGCGCCACAGCAGCACGGTACGTGCGGTACCCAGGCAGGACGGTTATCAGTACGACAGTATTATAATGGATAATAGGAACGATGATATTTCGGCAGGTGAAAAGTCAATTTTAACCCCAAATATTCGGTACAAGCACCCCAAGAAACGTCCAGATAAAGCTTTTTAAAGTATTTTTAGAAGAATGGCTTTTGCTACAAACCTTAAAAAAAACGTCCCGGCAAAGGGACGTTTTTTTAATTAGTTTCTGACGTTCATTCCCTCAGCTGATTTAATCTCTTATCCCATTTCGCGCCATGCGCCGATTAGACGTTTTTCATGCGTTTGAATTTGCAAAACTTTGCCCATGTCTTTCATCTTTCCGGGATATCCATAATATTCCACCGTTTTAAAATCTCCGTCGGTGTCAAACATTAAACATTGCGAACCTTGGGCGAACCAATTGCCCAAATAAGTGGCGGGTGTTTGGTCCTCTAATTCTTTTTTCTGGGCATGATAGGTCGAACATTTGTTTATGCCCATTGCCAAAGACAAGGCACAAAGCCCGGCAACAATGCCTTTTATCCGCCTTCTTTTTTTGGCGCCGTTATCAAAATATTCCTCTTGGCCGTTTTTTTGAACTTCGTAAGAACCGTCTTCATATATACAAACATTCTGGGAATCTTTTGTCCCTTCCAACATACGGCCCTTCATATCATAAACCGTAACAAGTTTATCCGTTTCATAAACGCGGACATACTTTGGCGAATAAGCGCTGACATATGCATATTTAACGGATTTTCCCCATTCAAAAACGCGGCCCCGTTTATCGGCAACTTGGTATGTGCCATCTTCGTTTTTGGAAATAATAAAATTTTCTTTTTTCATAACTTGCCTCCGATTCATGATATCTATATACAATAAGTTGAATGATACCCCAAACGGGTTTATTTATCAACAATTATTTCGAATTGACGCAAAATGTCAGACAAACAAACTTGAACGAAAAGAAACCTTAAAAAAAAGAGTTTTTGTGCTTTGTTTGCCGTTTGTAAAAAGAATGTGTTAAACACGGCGCATCACGGCAATGTATAATCCGTCAGTATGCGTACGGGCGGGCGAATATTGCACACGTTTTTCAATCACAAAGCCCGGGTTTTCATCCAAAAAGCGGTTCACTTGATTATCATTTTCATCCACCGTCAACGAACACGTGATATATGATAACCGCCCCTTCGTGCCGACGAATTGTTTTGCTGTTTTTAAAATGGCATGTTGTTTGTCTAACAATGCATCAAACAATTGCGGGGTTAATTTCCACCGCGCGTCGGGGCAACGCCGCCATGTCCCCGTTCCAGAACATGGCGCATCGACCACAACATGGTCAAAACCGTCTTTATAATCTTCAATTTTAATTTTCGGATGCGTGCGGATGATTTTTGTACCGGCACGCGCAGCGCGGCGTTCCAATTCTTTTAAACTGCGCATCGAAATGTCATGCGCGACGATTTTGCCCTTGTCACCCATGATTTGAGCCAAAATTAACGATTTGCCGCCCGCACCCGCACAATAATCCAATACGTTGAGCCCTGCTTGAATACCCGTATCAAGCGCAACCAATTGGGAAGCTTCGTCTTGCACTTCAACCAACCCTTTTTTGTAACAAGCGCTTTGTTTTAAATTCGCGCGCTTTTGCAAAATTAACCCATAGGGCGATAACGCCGTTTCGATTGTTTCAATGCCTTCATCGGCCAACGCTTTTTTGATTTTTGTGCGATTGCCGTTCGCGCGTAAGATAATTTCGGGACTTTCAAGCAATGCCGGCAATTCGGTTTGCGCTTGCGCAATATGTTCAACCAACCATTCGGGCACTTCAAACCGCACCCAATCGGGCGCATCGACGCGCGTGTAATCTTTGTTTAAAAAATAATCAATTTTTTCAATGAACGGCGTTTTGGGATGAGCCCATTCCAACCGGGCGCGATGGCGCAAAACGCCCCAAACCAAATCGGCCAACTGGCGGCGGTCTTTTGACCCGATATAACGGCGCGTGCGCGTGTAAGCGTTTAAAATTTCGTTAGCGGGTTGATTTGTGGCCGCAATTTGGCTTAAAACATCCGCCGCAGCTTTCTTTATCTCTTCAACTTGCACCGCCTTATTTCCCCCTTTATTTCCTTAATTTTACCGTTCGTGTTGATGTCCTATAAAATTCAACCCTTTAAAATTCGGTTGAGTTGTTATTTTGTTGTTTTACCCCCTTAAAGCCCATCGCCACCACATACATTTCGGACGAATCTTTGCGGCTGGCATCGGGTTTGGCATGTTTAACCGTTTCAAAGTCTTTTTTCATTTGCGCCAAAAACGCGTTTTCGGTGCCGCCTTGGAAAATTTTGGCCACAAAAACGCCCCCTTTGTTTAACACTTGAAGGGCAAAATCATACGCCATTTCCAACAGCCCCATAATCCGCAAATGGTCAATGTCATGCATGCCGGTCGTGTTGGCGGCCATATCGCTCATCACCACATCGGCTTTGTGAGAGTTCAACATTTCTTGCAACTTGCCCGGCGCATCGTCGGATGTAAAATCCATTTGTATCAAATGCGCCCCCACAACCGGTTCGGCGTGCAACAAATCCAACCCAACCACCAACGGATTTTCGGGCGTCGATTTGACGCGGGNNCGCTCCAACCGCCCGGAGCACACCCCAAATCGACCACGCGCCGCCCGGGATTAAAAAAATGAAATTGGTCGTCCAATTGCATGATTTTAAAGGCCGCTCGCCCACGGTAACCCAACCGGTGCGCCTCAGCTACATATGGGTCGTTTATTTGGCGTTGCAACCATTTTGTGGACGAAGAAGTGCGCCCTTTGACTTTTTTTAAACGCGATTTTAACGGTCTGGAATTAAATTTCATTGATGCCTCGTGCTTAAAATGCTTTATCGTTTCATACCGTTTATTTAGTTCTTATATTCTTTTTTATCAAATCGGCGATGAATCCACAACCATTGTTCGGGAGTTTCGTAAATCCAACGTTCCAAAACACGGTTCATACGTTCGACCGTTTAGCGTACCGCCGTATCAAAATCGGGATTGTCGGACATCTTAAGCGGTTCGACATCCATGCGGTAATGGCCGTCCGGCATACGTATCGCCTTGCCCATTAAAATCGGCAAGTTCATTTTTTTTGCGAGCGTCACCATTGCCGCCGGCGTTTGAGCCATGCGCCCGAATAATGGTGCAGAGATGCCTTCGCGCAACCGTTGGTCGCATAAAATGGAAATATGTTCGCCGCTTTTTAATAAATCCAACATGATGCGGACGCCCGCGCTGCCCTTTGGTATCAATACACCCGCGCGGCGTTTGAACATTAATTTGTCCAACCACGGATTGTTGGCGGGGCGGTAAACGGGATGCAATGGAAAATAATGTTGGAACACATAGCTGGATGCAAATTCCCAATTGCCCAAATGAGCCGAACACACAAAGCCGCCTTTGCCGTCATTTTTCATATTTTCAAGGTATTTTTCGCCCGTCACTTCGGCGCCATTGACCCATTCTTTGGAATGGGGCATTTCGGCAAAAAATTGCCCCCAATGCCGCCACATTTTTTTCAACAGTTTTTTGCGCCAACCAAGCGGTTTGTCAGGGTAGGCAAATGCCATGTTCTTCAACGCAATTTGGTTACGCATTGATGCAAAATAATAAGCCGAAGAACCCAAAAAGCCGCCGAGTGCGGATGCAAAGCGCAACGGCAAAAGTTTAAATATCAACCAAACCACGGACACGCCCGCGCCAATCAGCGGATATTTCACATACGTTTTAAAAAATGTTTTTTCAGCCATGGGCGATGGCTCCTTTCAACAGCTCCCAAACGTTTTCGGGTTCGTCAAACACGAATTCGCCGTCCAACACTTCAATGCCGCCGCGCAAAGAACCCGAAATTTTAACGGCGTCTTTGGCCGTTGTTACCAATGTTAATTTTGAGGCTTTTTCTTTAAGCTGTTCGATATCAAAGCGCGTGTAAAAATAATGGTCGGGAAAATCACATGTTCCCATCACCAACGCCCCTGCGCTGCGCAACAAATCATAAAATTTTTGCGGATTGCCGATGCCGGCAAAGGCAAACACTTTGCGCCCTTTAAGCTGAGCTGCCTGAGCCGCGTTCGGTATGAATTTGCCCGTTAAAATCGGCAAATCTTTTTGGTGGCGTTGCAAATAAAACCGCACGCCCCATGTGTCTTCGCCCGCAATAATAACCGCATCGGCGCGTTCTAACGCTTTTAAAACCGGTTCGCGCAATGGGCCGGCGGGCAAAACTTGTTCATTGCCAAAGCCTTTTTTACCGTCCACGACAATGAAGGACAGCGTTTTAATCAGCCCCGGATTTTGAAACCCGTCATCCATAATAATGCCGGGCGCCCCCATTTTAACGGCCAATTGAGCCCCGCGGGCGCGGTTATTGTCCACCACGGTCGGAGCGGACAATGCCAACAACATTGCTTCATCCCCAACGTCAAAGGCGGTATGTGCCGTTAAATCCACCAATACGTGCTTCAGGCGCGTTTTATATCCGTGGTTTAAAAAATAAAATAAGTGTTCTTTTTCTTTGAGCAACTTAGCCAACGCCAAACTGACCGGCGTTTTGCCCGTCCCGCCCACCGAAACGTTGCCCACGCATATGACGGGTACGGGGGCTTGGTACGGTTTGACTTTTTTAAAACGTCTGACAACCGTCCACGCATACACCCACCCGAAAGGTTTTAAAACCTTGGATAAAATACACTCTTGTTTGTCCCAAAATTTCGGAGCTTGCATTACAAATGAATCCTTTCTTTCAACGCGCCGTAGATGCGGTCTAAAACTTGCATTTGCGAAGTTGCGAACGCAATAGCTTTTTCCTTAATCGGTTTTATTTCGTCGGGATGCGCCAAAAACCGCACGGCATTGCCGAGCAATTCTTCGGGCAAAGCCACTTGAATCAGTGCGCCGCCTTGAGTTGCCTGTTCAGCGATTTCTTTAAAATTAAACGTATAAGGCCCGACAAAAACCGCACGCCCCAAGCGCATCGGTTCCAACATATTTTGGCCGCCGAACGGCACCAACGACCCGCCGACAAACACTAAATCCGCCAATTGGTAAATCATGCCCATTTCGCCGATTGTGTCGGCCAAATACAAATCCGTATCGGGCGTGATTTTATCGCCGCGCGTTCGGCGGGCAACTTTAAACCCGCTGCGTATAAACATCCCTTCAATTTCATTGCCGCGATGCGGGTGGCGCGGAGCGATAATCATTAAAAACGCCGGATGCGTAAGTTTGATGGCTTTTAAGAATTTTAAAAAGATTTCTTCTTCACCCGGATGCGTGCTGGCGGCAATCGCGCGCGGGCGCGAACCGATTTGTTTAAGCAGCTTATTTAATTCTTTAGCGTCAAAAACAGGCGTCGTTGCGGCGAATTTTAAATTGCCGGCGCAAAGTGCCTCTTTGGCGCCTAAAACTTTTAAACGGCGCGCGTCT
>DLOI01000108.1:8285-8627 GCA_002477185.1 Alphaproteobacteria bacterium UBA7488
TTTGGCAAACGAACGGTCGGAAATGCGCCCGTTTAACAGCACAAACGGTTTGCCCGTTTTATGAATTTCCCTTAAAATATTAGGCCAAAAATCCGATTCAAACCACAAAACGGCGTCGGCGTTCCAATGCTTGACAAAGCGCCGTACCGCCCACGGGAAATCAACCGGGATATATTGATGAAATGCGCGAGGCGGGAAACGCCGCGCCATCAAATCGGCCGACGTTTTTGTCCCCGAGGTCACCATCACATGCACATTTTCATCCGATTGGATGATTTTATTGACCAAAGGCAGCATCGATAAACATTCCCCGACACTTGCCCCATGCATCCAAACCAATTT
>DLOI01000108.1:8662-11522 GCA_002477185.1 Alphaproteobacteria bacterium UBA7488
CCGCTTTGTCTTCTTTGCCCTTGTACAGACGTATGCCCAGCCACATATAAATCAAGGGCGCGCTAAGAGCGGTTAGAGCGGAATATAAAATTAGGCGTTTCATTTTTAAAACTTTCTGCTACAATAATCCGGCAAGAAATACATTTTCAACATACGCGCATATTAATGCAAGTTTGAATAAAAGGCAAGAAATGATTGGAATTATAGGCAAAAATAACACGACGCGGACGGCTTTGATTGACATTTTAAGCCAATTTGATGCCAAAACTTATTTGAGCGGCGATGAATCGCCCGATTTAATTGTCATGTATGCAACACCCGATTTTGTCGACGGCTTTTTAAAAACGCCCGTCGTATGCCCAGTGTTGGTGTTAGGCACTTTTCATGAAGAGGCGGATTTTTGCTTGGCCACTCCGTGCCGTTTGCATACATTGATATCCACCGTTGAACGGATGTTGGATGATTCCAAAAACGCGCCGCAATTTGAAAACGGTTTATTTTCTTATAACAGCAAAAACCGCTTGCTTGTCCATAAAGAAACAGATGAAATTTACCATCTGACCGAAAAAGAAAATGCCTTGTTGAAATATTTAACGGTGCATTTAGACGAAAAAACGCCGCGTGACGTTTTATTGACCGAAGTTTGGAATTATAACCCCCAATCCGAAACACATACGGTGGAAAGCCATATTTACGCGTTGCGCCAAAAAATCGGGCGCGATGCGTTGGAATTGTTGGCCAATGACGATTGCCGGCGCTGTTGTTTTGAAATTAAAAAAAATAGGGCATACCAAATGTGCGGCACGTTTAATGGTGTCACAAAGCCGTCCGTCTCAGCAATGAAAGGGCAAAGATACTTTGCACTTTATTTGACCAAATAATAGCCGCCTTCGTCAGNNGCAATCGGTACCAAAACGGCGGCAAAGCCTCCCATTTAAAAACTTTGCGGCAACGATGAGGCGATTACAAAAAACGCCCCGCGAAAAGCGAAGCGTTGAAATAAGCGTTGTTAATCCGTTACCGGCATGTCCGGTTCTACAATTTCACGCGTCGGGAAAGCACTGCCGGACGAAATCACGCGCGTGCCTTGCGGCAATTGTTCAAGCATATCGGTTTGCCCCGATGTTGGGGCATTCATACGCACAGCCGCCTGGTTGGCTGATGTTGCGGCATTATATAATTGGGCATTATTGCGCCCTGCCGAAGTGTGTGATAATGGGGCGGCATTTTGCACGGCCGGCGTATCGGATAATCCGACCGTATTTTTGCCGGTTTTGGTAATAATTGCTTGGCCCTGGGATAACTGTGGCACGCGCGGGTCAACCACTTTGCGCATCACGGGTTTGCCATTCACATCCGCAATCATGCCGCTGACCGGGGATGTGGATGAAGGGTCTAACCGCGCACCGGCGCCGTTCATGTTTTTTGGAGCCAACAACAACGTATTTCTTATGTCGTCGGACAAAGCGGTATTGCGCAAAACCGGATTTTGGTTAATGTACCACAAAACGGATTCGCCGTTTTCATCCGTCGCCGTTACATCCGCTCCTGCCGAAATAATCAAGTTGACAATGTCTTGGCGCGGCGCATAAAAGCCCGCAAAATGCAAAATCGGAATTTCTTTGGGGGCACCTGTCATATTGAACCCTTGTGTTGAAACAGGCGTTTTAACATCGGCGCCGGCTTCCAACAATGCGCGCACAACTTGCGGATTGCCGCGCAAAACCGCCAATTGCAAAACAGTGCCGCCGCATTTGACGGGCGCATTTAAATTAACATTATTTTTCGTAATCGGCGCCAAATCGGCAACGCTTCTGGCATCGCGGATAATTTCCTGCAACGGCGTATNNGAACAAGCGCCCGTCCCCTGATTGTCTCCGACACTGATTGCTCGTTGAGCCGACACTGCGGATGATATTAAACACAAACCGCAAACGGTGGCACATAAAATTTTTTTCATTATCCCTCCTTATTTTTTATACGGGTTTTTAAAAGCAAACAATTTATTGTCAACGGGCGCATTCGGTTTGATGCCGTAAAGCGATACGGTCGATTTGACGCCTTGCATATCCAACACTTCCCATTGTTTGAGTTCCATTTTGTCCTTATCAATGACCAACGTAATGCTGCCGAGTTCTTTGGCGCCTTTTTTATGCGCCGTCACAAAATATTCGTCCAACACGTCTTGCACGCCGGTGACAACGAAATCGGGGTCAGTAAAGGATAATTTTTCCTTTAAAATCAATTCGACGGGTGTTTGTGCCAATTCAAAATAGCTGACTTCCTTTAAATCTTTGTCGTGGTAAATGAAATACCCGTTGTTTGCGTAAAATTCCAGCGGCGACCCTTTTTCATAGACCAAGCGCATTTTTCCCGGTTTGGCAATATAAATATCGCCCGTTTGCAAATCGTTTTTGATTTTGGAATTAAATTGCGCGAATTTAGCCTTTAACGTACGCATGCCATTGTATGCTTTTTCAACCTCGGTCAAAATCGCACGATTTTGCGGCGTATCGATTTTTTTGTCAATTTCCGCCATTGCCGCCATCGGCATTAAAACCAATGCTAAAACCAACCAAATTTTTTTCATCCGTTGTTCCTTTTTTTTATTTTCCTAATCTGTTTTTTCTAATCCATCGGTATCCGAATTTACCTTTTTTCAAGTAGCGAACTTTATGTTACATAGGTCAAAACCAACCCCATACAACCGCCCGCCGACTTTTTTTTAAGCATTATCCGTCGGCACCAAAATTTCGCGCTTGCCCGCGACATTGGGTTTGGACAACACCCCTTCGCGTTCCATGCGGTCAACCAAATCCGCCGCTTTGTTATACCCGATACGCATGCCGGCGGGGCAACG
>DLOI01000107.1:0-205 GCA_002477185.1 Alphaproteobacteria bacterium UBA7488
GTTAAGTTTTAAAAATGTTGTAACGTTTAACATGGATGAATATTGCGATTTGCCCATTACGCACCGAGAAAGTTAGGGCATTGTCCCGCCGTGTTTGTTCAGCCAATGTTACTTGATGCGTTTTGGAATCAAAAGCCGTGCCGGGTTCATTAAAGGCAATATGCCCGTTCTACCCGATGCCGCCGACTTGAATGTCAATGCCACC
>DLOI01000107.1:314-514 GCA_002477185.1 Alphaproteobacteria bacterium UBA7488
TAACTTTCTCGGTGCGTAATGGGCAAATCGCAATATTCATCCATGTTAAACGTTACAACATTTTTAAAACTTAACCCCTCATCATGATGTAGGCGCACCAATTCGCGGTACATCGGCAGCGGTGTTGAACCCGTCGGCAATCCCAAAACCAAATAGGGTTTGTTTAAAGTCGGCGTGAAAGCTTTAATTGCCTCTGACAA
>DLOI01000107.1:596-765 GCA_002477185.1 Alphaproteobacteria bacterium UBA7488
CTTTAGCTTGTATTTTAACTTTTGGCAAATAAGATTGAAAAAATTTTTGCGGTAGACAACTTTTTCTTATGAAAAAATGCTTTTATCGCTTGATTTGTGTAATTAAAAAACGGACAAAAAAGTGCTTTGAATTGCCTGTTGTCAAAAATAATATGGTAAATCAAAAACC
>DLOI01000107.1:837-5281 GCA_002477185.1 Alphaproteobacteria bacterium UBA7488
AAAGGGGAATACTTTTGTTAAACCTAAAAAAACAAATGGGAAAAAGATATGAACCAAAAAGAAAAAGGCCGTTCAATGGTTGAGATGTTAAGCGTTCTTGCAATTATCGGCATTTTGTCCATCGGAGCCGCAGCCGGCTATACAATAGCGATGAATCGTCATAAAGCAAATCAAATTTTGGATTTGGCAACCAAGATATCGCTTGCCGCTCAAATGGCTACTTCAAGGGCACGTAATATGAATGATTGGAACAGTATGATGAATGTAAGTTATCAAGAACTTGGCGTCGCTTGGGAATCGGGCACATCCGTAAATGCAGCGACGTCTTCTTATGAGGTAACTTTTTGGGTGGAACCCGAAGGAGATGTTTCGATTTGGGTTAATCAACAAGGCATTAGTGATGCCGTTAAATCCATTACGGGAGGCAGTTATGTCGTCCATCCGAAATAGTATGTTATTGCGGACATAAAATTGTTTTTGTCTGCAGGAAAGTTATTCCTTTTCTGCGGGAAATTCTGTGACACCTTTGCCGAAGGTTTTGTTCATGCTTTATTTAACCCGAACATACAAGGTATCATGTGGGGAAATTGCCGCATAAAATTTGCCTGATGTTTCAAAATGATGCAAAGGGCACCGAAACGCGTGCTATGTCAAACAAGAATTTGATTTACAGATGAAAAATGGATGAACGTAAATTAACTCCCGATGGAATTTTAGGATGGATAGCGGGAAACTCTTCAAAAAAGCAGGTCATATTTTGCGCCGTGAGCGGCATAAATTTTACGCCATAGCATGTTCGAAGAATTTTAGCAAAAAAACTATACCCATTTTTGCAATGCGGCGCCGTTTTTGCGCAACCAAATGCCCGCTGCCGCACGGTTCGTATCGATTTTGGCTACTACCGCCCAAAAGGCATCGGAATGGTTCATTTGGACCAAATGCGCCACTTCGTGCGCAATGATGTAATCTAAAACAAAAGTCGGTGCCAAAGCTAATTTCCAACAAAAACTTAAATTTTTATTCGATGAACAACTGCCCCAGCGGCTGGATGTATCGCGCAATGTTATTTTGGCGGGTTTTTCACCTAATTGCGACGCCATTTGAATAGCTTTTTCTTGAATGTACCCATAGGCTTGTTTTTTGACGAAATCGCGTACCCGCCGATGTAAATATTCTATATCCCCGGTTACGATTAACTTGCCATCTTTTATAAAAACGCCTCCGCGGGCTTGGGGGTTATGTTCAATCATATAGGTTGTCCCGAGCAGTTCAATTCGGGTGCCGTTTTCAAATTGGCGGGGCGTTCCGATTTTTTCTTTTTGGGCTTTAAGCCAATCCAAATTCTTTTGTGCAAATGCAATGCCCATGCATTTCGGCGTCCATTTTGGCAAAACAAGAACCGCCTCTCCATCCTTTGATAGGCGCAATTTCATGCTTTTGGCTTTGGCATTGACAAGGATTTTAAGCGGTATATCCCCGAGGGTGGTATTTTTCATCTGGACATTTCATGATTTTTCAGTTATGTTAAATTTGTAAACCTGATTATATATCAAGGGTATGTAAAAATCAAGCGTTCGATGGTGAACGCATACGAAGATATGTATAAAGTTTTTAATGGAATTAAAGTTTTTGTGCATGTCGGTTAAAATGTTTAAATGGACATTTTTTTAAACAAAGAAAGGACTAAAATTATGGAAGCAATCGGTAAAATTTTAAAAGGTTTAATAAAACTGATTATTCGTTTGGCTATTATTTATATCATCTTTTTGGCGTTGGCTTGGGCGTTGTTGGGCGTTTCGCCGATGGAAGGGTGGACGGTTACAAAATCACGCATTTCGTCAAGCGTCAATCTCATCACGGGGGCAACCTCGGATATTTCTGACACGGCCGGTGATATGGCCCGCGTCGGCGGTCGTCATTTGCAAGATGCAACAGATCGCTTTCACGGCAAAGACCCTTATGAAGATTTTAATAAATCGCTCAACAATCCTGCCGCACAATAAAATTTAAGGCCTCTGTTAAGAGGCCTTTTTTATTTTCGGTATGAATAAGGTTTATTTTGACGGGACATGAAAAAAGGTAATCGGCCAGCGGCCAAACTTACGTCATAAAAAAACGATATTTTATATAAAAAATCCACACATGCGTTGTTTGAAAATTATGGGGACGGAAGTTTCAATGTTTGGGAACGTTTCAAGATGCCTTGTTCCAACAAAAACGGCAGGTACATATCTTGCGGCCGTTTGATGTAAAATAAAAACAAATTTTTATCTAACGTAAAAAAAGCCGAAGAACTGTAACCGCCGACATAATCGGGCAAAATATCCAAAAACAAAAACGCTTCAATGGGGATTTGCGCCGGAATGATTGCTAAATTTGAAAATTGTTTTTTTAAACGTTTTGTGATGACGTTTGAACTCGGGTGCGGGTGCGGTTTGAAAAACCATTGGTAATCATTGGCCTCAATAAGTTCGCCAAGTACGAAAATTTGCGCTTCNNTGTTTTTATTTTACATCAAACGTTATTCAATGGTTTCGGCCCGATTAAAAAGGCTGTTTTTTTTGTCGCCTCTTTATAAGCTTTTTTATATTCCCCTATATTGATTCCTAACAGCTGTGCCAACTTTTTCTTATCGCTTCGGCTAAAGGATTTAGCAATTTTTTTATAATCGACATTTTTGATTTCGGTATCGTCCATTAAGCTTAAAAATCCTTTAAATTCGGGGGATTTTCGAATAATATTTAAATAACCCACATGGTAGGTTGTCTTAAACATTTCATGTGTGTAAAAAGGCGCAGCGGGATGTTGCGGTTTTTTAGGCGGCCCCTTTAAAAAAACATGCTTTAAAAGAATGTCCTTACGTTTGCCGACCGTTTGACCGAAACCGTTTTCGTAAAGGTGTATTTGCTTAATATTCCTGTCTGATATAACGCGGCGTATATTGGACAACATGTCGGAAATATAATCCAAATTGGTGTACAATGTGATTTGAATATCGGGATTTTTTTTAACTTCAGCACTTAATTCTTCGGCCAATTTATTCATAATGTGGTAATAGTATTTTTCATTCGGCTGAGTGTTAAAGTCAATTTCGCGTGCATTAAAATCATCCAAATTTACCCGATGTTTTAACCCACGCCACGGTGCCCAAGCAATCAATTTGCGCACTTTTGCGGGCGCCTTGATAAATGCCGTCATTTCAAGCAAACCGGGCCCTGCCTCAACATCGGCATAAACATACAAATCGTTTTTGTATGTTTGCATATCGTAAAACGTTTTTGCTCCGAAAGAAAGGATAAAACAGGTGCAAAAAAGCAAAATATATTTTTTCATGGAGGCCGTTTTCCCGTCGCGAACATATAATGATACTATATTGATAGCAGAAAATACCCTTGTATGCAAATAAAAAAGCAAAAATCCCTTGCAAAAAATCCTTTGTTATGATACAAAAACCGTATATTTTTATCTTTCACAAGGATTATTGATGATGTCTGAAAAAAAGTCTGTAAATACAGGGCTTAAAGTTAAGCCTATGATTGTCGAAGTAGAATCTGCCATATCGATGACGGATGAACAGTTAATGGGATTGCGCGAACAATTGGCCGCCATTTTGGATACGCAAAACTTTATGATACAGTTAAAGGTTGTCCCTGATTTAATCGGCGGATTGTCCATGCGCGTCAATTCATTGTTGGTCGATGCAACGGTTAAAGGGCAATTGATGCAATTTCAAAAAGAGTTGCAACACGAATTTACCGGCATTGCCGATGCGCGCAAATTGACGAATTACTTTAAAGAACGCATCGCGTCGTTTGAAGAAAAACCGATTATTAAAGAGGTTGGACAGGTTCAATCCGTATCTGACGGCGTTGCGCGGGTCAGCGGTTTGAAGGAAATTGCCGTCGGCGAACGGGTTGCTTTTGATGCCGGACCGCATGGAATGGTGTTGAATTTGAATCCCGACAGCGTGGATGTGACGATTTTTGAAGAAGCCGAAGCAATTAAGGAAGGGCAAAAAGTTTACCGTACCCATGAAATGAATTCCGTGCCGGTCGGTATGGAATTGCTCGGGCGCGTCATTAACCCGCTCGGGTCGCCTTTGGATGATAAGGAGGCGTTGGATTCGCTCCCGAAAGCTCCCGTTAATGCGCCGGCACCCGGAATCATTGACCGTTCTTCGGTTAACCGACCGATTCAAACGGGGATTAAGGGGATTGATGCATTGGTGCCGATTGGCCGTGGGCAACGCGAATTGATTATCGGGGACAGGCAAACGGGTAAAACGGCTATCATTATTGATACGATTTTAAGCCAAAAGGCATTGAACGATTCAACGGAAAATCCGAAAGAAAAATTATACTGTATTTATGTTGCTATCGGGCAAAAACAATCGACCGTCCGCGAGATTATGCGCAATTTGCAACAAAGAGGCGCGATGGAATAC
>DLOI01000107.1:5297-5454 GCA_002477185.1 Alphaproteobacteria bacterium UBA7488
AGCGCGCCAATGCAATATTTGGCACCATATGCCGGTTGTGCTATCGGGGAATATTTCCGCGATAATGGCATGAATGCGATTGTGTTTTATGACGATTTATCCAAACACGCGGTGGCCTATCGTGAAATGTCTTTGTTGTTAAAACGCCCGTCAGGCC
>DLOI01000036.1:0-3497 GCA_002477185.1 Alphaproteobacteria bacterium UBA7488
AGAGCGGTCGCACGATGTTGGAAGTACTAATGGCGTTATTGATAATGGGCATGATAAGTGCCGGGGGGTATGCTGGTGTAAGATATGCGTTGGGTTTGTCGCAGGCCTGGCGGGCCCAGGCACAGGTTAACCAACTTGGGAAAGATGTGATATCGCTGTATGCGTGGCAGGATAGTTACGCGACATTGAGCATGCAAGGGGGTCGCGGGATATGTAATACGATAGTGAGTCCCGGGAATCAAGATTGTAAGATATTAAGTCCGTGGAATGAGGAAGTTAGAGTAAGTAAGGGCAAATCGAATGCGAGTTTTAAGATCGTGCTGACAAAGACGCCAAGAAGTATATGCGAACATTTAAAAGAGATGCGTTATGAGAATGTGTATATGGTTCAAAAGGAATGTACAAGTGGTTTGCAGGATATAGAGTTTGTGATGGACAAGAATGACCGGGGTTGTGAAGGAGGGTGTCCGACGGGATATGATTGTATAAATGGAGAATGCCGTTCGCAAGACAGGGAAGAAGCGTGTGAGAATGTGAGTTGCGGAGGAGAATGTTTAACGGGAGAGTGCCGCGGCGGTGTGTGCTTGCGCAAAATGAATGGGACATCGTGTTCAATAGGCGTGTGCCAAGATGGTATGTGCGTTGAAGAAACCACCGTGACCCATCCGGAAGTAACTACGCCCGAGGAAACGACAACGGAGGAAGCATGGGATACTACCACCACTTTAGATCCATGTTGTGAGGGCAATTTTTGCATGGGGTCACAATGGAGATGTAATAATGCTTCAGCGGGTGTAACGGGCAATACTGTACGCTTTTGTTCCATTAATACGTCCTGTAACGGTGGATATTCCCACACAACAATGGAAAGGTTGGTTTCGCCATCGACAATTAACGGATATACATGGGTGGCATCCAAAAGCAATAATATGAATTGGTATGATGCTTATAATTTTTGTGCTGCACAAGGCATGAGTATGGCATCGCAAAATGAAATACGTTCTTTTCAAACCCAGCTTCAAAGCATTTGGACAAATGCAGGAATTACATCTTTCCCCTATGTATGGTCAAGCAGTTCTTTTTGGCAAGGCAGCGTTTCAGCGTGCATGAATGATTTAAGCTGTAATGCCGTTATTCAAGGCATCCCGAGTGGTCACGGGTACGTCACGAAAGACAAAATGTTTGCCGGCGGGTCGGGGTGGTCAAAGGTAGCGGCTTTATGTTACGGAATTGATTCATACGATACAACGACACCATGGGAAACAACGACAACGCCATATGATACGACGACCCCTTGGGAAACCACAACGACAGAAGGCGGTTGTAAACGCAGTTTCCCGAAATATTCAAATGTGTGTTTGTCAGATACGTCCATGGTTTATAACACATCCGACGATTATTGTGCAAATAACGGCATGGAAAGGTTAACAACGAATGAAGCGTATGTTTTGGGCAGTGCTTATAAAAATTACACCTATGCATGGATAAACGGCGGGTATGTCTATATGGGCAGTTCAACAAATGTTTACACATCCACGTCGGGCAGCTATCGGACTTTGTGTAAAGACAAAGGAACAACATTGGAATATGAAAACCCGTGTACAACTTCCTATGATTGCGCCTCGGATGAAATATGCGTAGCGGATGGAGTGGGACAAAGATATTGTGCGAAAGCCGTTTGTCAAACCAATCAAAATGTTTGTTTGGCCAACATTTGGACAATTCCGGCATCTGAGGCCCAATTATTTTGCCAACGTGTCGGTAAACGCATAGCAACAAAAGAAGAGTGGATGTATTCGAAAGCTTATTCCGGGACGGCGCCGTTTGTGTTAAACGGTACGGCTGTCCAAGCATGGTATAAATGTTGCAGTGCCGAAGCGAATGTTTCGTCTCAAAGCCGTACGGTCTCATCGGTTGTATGTGTCGGAATTAACCAAGTGATTGAAAAACCCGAAGATGAATGTCAAACGACTTCGGATTGTGACAAAGGTTCTTATTGTATCGCCAATGCCCAGCAAGTTAAAAAGTGCCAAGCCGGGTCATGTACGATGAGCGGCGGCATTTGCAGCGGCAATATCTCTGTTTCAAGTTCCGATGCGAGTGCCTTTTGTTCCGGATTGGGATACAGGTTGGCTACAAAAGCCGAATTAACGGCGGCGGGCNNATTGGGGCGGCCCGGGTTGGGTTAACAACGGCGGCGCTGTACAAGCTTGGTATAAATGTTGTTCCAATACATCGACGCCGTCGCATTATTCTTGGACGACATCCGCACCGGCAAGATGTAAATAAGGAACGCTTTTATAGCGTTCCTGCCCGGTTTAACTTATCTAACGGTTTTATACCAAGCTTAAAGGATAAACTTCTTGCGGCTTATAATATTTGCCTTCGCCGTTTTCGCGGGCAATGGACGCGAACAGCGTGAAATTTTCCACCAAAAACGGTTTCGTTTTAAATAAATTGTTGGCTGTGATGTATTTAAACAATTCATCCATCGTTGTGCCTTGCAATTTGGCAATTGTCACATGCGGTTTGAATTTAAACCTTTCTTGCGGTGCGACGCCCGCTTTTTTAAGAGCGTTGTCGATTTTATCGTGCATTTCATCCAAAATTTTATCATTGTCAACACCGACCCATAAATGGTGTGGCACATTTGCTACATCGAAATAACCGAGCCCCTTAAAAGTTAAATGAAATGCCGGGAAGCGCACATACTTAAGTTCGCGCAAAATTTCGTCGGCTTGGTCTTCTTCCACATTCCCGATAAAGCGCAATGTTAAATGCATGCGCTCCATCTCCCGCCACAGCGCATGTTCCAATCCGCCGCGCAGGGAATAAAGGTGTTCTTTAATTTCTTTTGGCAAATCCAATCCCACAAACAAACGTATCATAAAATCTCCTTGGCAAAATGTTCAAATGAGTATATAATAGGTGAAATTAAAAAGGAAGTAAAAAAATGGCGAAATTAGAAATCTTAGAAATTCCCCATCCGATTTTGACTCAAAAAGCGGCTGAGGTAGAGGAGGTAACCCCTCAAATTAAACAATTATTGGCGGATATGTTGGAAACAATGTATGCCTCCCACGGTGTCGGTTTGGCGGGCAACCAAATCGGGCAATTGTTGCGCGTCGTCGTCGTTGATTGCGCCGATGAAGAGGGGGAACCCGATCCGATTAAAATGGTGAATCCGAAAATTATTTGGCGTTCGGAAAATAAAATATGCCATAACGAAGGGTGTTTATCCGTGCCACGGCAATATGCCGATGTCGTTCGCCATGAAGAGGTCGAGGTTGAATACTTAGACGAAAACGGTGTGCGTCAAACGCGCCGCACGGGCGGATTGTTGGCGATTGCTTTTCAACATGAACTTGACCATTTGGATGGCATTTTATTTATTGACCATTTATCAAAGCTTAAACGGAACATGTTGATTAAACGTCTTGAAAAACGGCGCAAACGGGTTGCCGAAGAAATGCTTGAGGGGGATGAATAATGCGCGT
>DLOI01000036.1:3563-3814 GCA_002477185.1 Alphaproteobacteria bacterium UBA7488
CCGCGGGCAAAGGGTATCAATTGCGTCCCAGCGCCGTTCAAAAAAAAGCCGAAGAATTAGGCATACCTGTTCGATGCCCTGCCAGTTTGCGCGGGCTCGATGAACAGGTGGAATTTTCAGCTTTAAAGGCCGATGTTGCCGTTATCGCCGCCTATGGGTTGATTTTGCCGAAAGCCGTTTTAGAGGCGCCCAAATACGGGTGTATTAACGTGCACGCGTCGTTGTTGCCGCGTTGGCGCGGGGCGGCAGGA
>DLOI01000036.1:3885-10234 GCA_002477185.1 Alphaproteobacteria bacterium UBA7488
CTGACGGGTGAAGTGGCCATTACAAAAGACACGACGACCGAAACACTCCATGATGCATTGGCAGCATTGGGTGCGGATTTGATTATTAGGACATTGGACAGGTTGGCATCTATCGTGCCGCAAAAGCAACCGCAAGAGGGTGTGACCTATGCGCATAAAATCGAAAAGAGTGAAGGGTTTCTGGATTGGTCAAAATCGGCCGAAGAGATTGAGCGCAAAATCCGCGCGTTTTACCCGTTCCCGGGGACTTATTTCATGTATCGCGATGAACGCATTAAGGTGTTAAAAGCAAGTTTGCCCAAAGAAAAATATGTCGAAATTGAAGGCATTGTGATTAAGGAAAACCCGCTGACCATTGCTTGCTCACAAGGGGCAATCGTACTGGAGAGGTTACAACGCGAAGGCAAAAAACCGATGGACGCCGCCGATTTTCAAAAAGGGTTCACGATTAAAAAAGGGGACNNAATAACGTTGCGTTATAAAATCACGTTGGAATATGACGGCACGGGCTTTGTCGGTTGGCAACGGCAAAAAAGCGGCGTGTCTGTCGCCCAAGTGTTGGAAGAGGCCATCCAAACGTGTACGCGCCAAAAAGTCGTTGTCTATGGGGCGGGACGTACCGATACCGGCGTGCACGCGATGGGGCAGGTGGCTCATTTTGATTTGGAACATTTTATTGACCCTTTCCGCTTGCAAGGGGCGATAAATGCCTTGGTGCGTCCGCATTTGGTGTGCGTGAAGGCATGCGAAACGGTGTCCGATGATTTTCATGCAAGGTTTTCGGCAAAGCGGCGGTCATATCTGTATAAAATTCAAAATACCGTTCATCCGCCCGTTTTAAATCAAAATAAGGTATGCCATTTTGTCGCGCCGTTGGATGCAAATGCGATGGATAAGGCGGCCCAAATACTGGTCGGGCGGCATGATTTTTCAACGTTCAGAGCATCCGAATGCCAAGCGAAATCGCCCGTTAAAACGCTCAATGAAATTCATGTATGGCGCGAGGGCGAAATGGTTTATATGAAGGTTGCCGCCAAATCCTTTTTGCATCATCAGGTGCGCAATTTTGCAGGCTCATTGATGTTAGTCGGGGGCGGCAAATGGACGGCGGCGGATTTACGGGCAGCTTTTGAGGCTTGTGACCGCACAAAAGGTGGCCCGACGGCCAGTCCCAGCGGTTTATATTTCATGGAAGCGGTGTATTAAGGTTGAAGCGTCAACCTTAAGTTTTGCTTGGGGTTTATTCATTATATACACATCATATAAAAATCTTATTGGCAATTGTACTTGTAAAAAGTGAGAACTTATAACACCCTTGCGAATTGTGTTTTATGTGAATATCCGAAAATCCCCGCAAGTAATAATATGCCAAATGGTTAAATTGCGGATTGTATTTTATGGGAAAACTCGAAAATGTTATGATAATGGGTCTTGTATTAAAGGTCATTCGGTATTTGGCTCTGTTATTTTTGTCGGGGAAAAACGTGCAATAAGTTAAAATCGGATATGTTAAAAGGCATCCATTAAGTAAAGATACTCATCTGACAAGGGAGCATATTTTTTGTGAATAATGTTTATTTTTCAAGCTCTGTCAGATGAAAAGGACAAATCGAATATCAGCGGAAGTTTTACAAAGGGACGCGGTCTGCTTATGCGTCTTTTTACATCAATTTAATTTTATGGGAACTCAATTTTTTAATATTCTGTAATGGGTAAAAAGTGTGGGAATTTTAACAGCGTTAAAATGAAACGAAGGTGAAGTTTAAAACTTCTTGAAATTTTGGTAACACAATATTTTACAAAGTCTGTGTCATGCCTAAAAGCGCTGGAGCAGTTATATTTTGTTTTAAAAAAGGCGTCTCCCTATATAGCATTTTTTAATGGTTTCGGTTACATGTTTGCGCCCGCGTCATGCAATTCGATACGTATCGTTTTGCCGTATAATCGCAATAGGCGCAAAATGCGCCAAACGCGCCGAATGGACAACTGGCCCAGTTCAATACTCTCCAATAAATCGGTGCTCCATCCCGTAGCTCTGGCAACTTGTTTTAACCGTATATTTTTTTCAACACGGCATAAATAAAGTTGCAGTCCCAATTGCTTTTGTAATGCAATAACGGCTTTGCGACTGGTTGTGCTTTGCTTAATCATTTTTTTCTCCTTTTTAGACGATACGGCTAATTACATAGTAAAAAAAATAGCTGTATGTTCAAGTTTCCCTAAATCAACACTATTTTTTGTTCATTTATTTTTGCCAAAAAGCCATTTTATATGAAAACCACCCGAGACTTACCTGAGGTGGGCGGAGCTCAAAAACTGTAAGAAACAACAGCGCGCATTATTCGGAAAGCCCTATTCTGCGCCATCCGCCCTTTTCAGCAGTTTGTTCCTTAAAGAGTTTTTGAGACTCTGCCGACTTCATCGGCAAATTTAAGTATAAAAAAAATTAAACTGTTTGTAAAGATATTTTTTTGCCAAAATGTCAAAAAAAGTTAAAAAGTTTTTTCAAAAAACTCTCGCCGTCTAACATATCATTGTATGTAAAGGGATTTTTGCATTAAATACAATTATTGAATTTTTAAAACGGCCGCCAAATATTTTAGAAGCTCCGTGTAAGCCAAATAATCGGGCAACAACAGGCCGCCTTTGTTCCCGATGCCGAAAAGCACGTTGAGCGGCAATGAGCTTTTATCATGTTTCATTTTAAATTCTAAGGCAGTTTCGGATTGAGCATCAACCCGCAATACTTCGATTCGCCCTTGTTTATATAAGGGGCGTGCATATCCGGTTTTTAAAGCCACCCCTTTATTCCATACGCATTGCAGGCAAACGGGATTTTCGACCGATACGAACACAATTTTGCCGGCATCCAATGCCGTTTGCAACCGTTCGGGCGTAAAAAGGGGTATTTTGCGATTGATATAGGCATTGCCAATGCCGCCAATCAGTAACCAGCCCAGCAATAACAAAAAGGGCAGGCGGATAAAGTTATTTAATTTCGGCGCGGCGGCTTTAAAGACCTTAAAGACTTGAAACATCATATCGGGTTTTTTGTACATCAGGTAAAACGGCAAGCTTAAGGTTATGCCCCAAAACAATGTTACAAAAAACGGATATAAACTGCCCGGCGGCATCGTATCAAACACGTTGTCCAAATAAGGTTTCGGCAACAATAGCAGGCACAAAAACGCGCCGAGCAAATCCATTTTGGGGCGTATCAGTATCCCTATAAGCAACAAACCCGACAACGCGGCCAAAATCGGATAGCTTTGAATGAGCGGCAACGGCACGATTAATTTTGCCTGATAGGCCAAGGCAAACAAGAACGTAAAGCTTATAACGGACAGCGTTATTTCTTTGCCGGTTTGGCGGACGGCTTTTTTAGTTCGCGGCGCGTACAATAAAAACAATCCGAAAAACGGTGTAAAAAAGAATAATNNAAAACCCGGCGATAAGGGCTGTCCCCCACGCAAACGGAAAGGCCAACGGTTTGAATGTGCCCGTCTTTAACACAACCGGCAAATCATAGGAACGTTGGGTTGTCACGGCTTTAAGCATAATCGTTTCGCCTTGATTTATATCCCGCGATGGTTTGATAATGGCAGAAACTAAGTTCCCCTTGATATTTTTGCTGACAACTTCAAACGTCCAATCATTATCCGTCTGAATGTTAACCACTTTGGGTGTATCGGCAAATTCGAAAAACAATTGAATGTTTTTGGTATCATCTTTTATGGCATGCACTGTTGTTCCATCAATGGGCGGCAAAGGTGTTTGTTGCAACACTTGCATCAACAAAGGACAAATGCCCGTCGGATATCTTTCCTGATGTGTCAGTGGCAAATGAAGGGAGGTTTTAAATGTTTCGCACCCTTGTTTTTGACATGCTTTGATTGCAATATCGGCTGTCAAATCGTATAAAGAGGTCGTGTCTTTTAATTCCAAAATAATAGGAAAAAACATCGCATTATAATAAAAATCCCGTTTTTCCCCGTCATTTTGCCCTAAATTAAGCGGGGCGGAAACAATTGGTTTTTGCGCCGTTTCGGATATGATTTGAATATCGGGTTTGTAAAAATACCAATCGGGTTTGCTTAATATTTGAACGGCAGCAAATACGGCGCGGTTGCCGTTGATGCCCGAATAACATGAAACAAGGCGCGCTTTGCCAAAAGGAAATTCGGTATAATTTCCATATCCGCGCGTGCCACTTAAGGGGCTGGTGTCGGTTTGAGCCAGGTATAAGGGGCTGAGCGCATTATACCGGTCGGCATCTTCCAAAAAAGAGCCGACTTTTTCATTCTTCATCGCCTGTATATTTTTTTGTTGCAGTTGTTCCATATAGGCGACGAATTCTTGGGCAAATTTACCGAATTCGGGCGTTTGATAAAACGGAACGTCGCCGGCAATGGCAGACATGGCATAAAAAAAAGCAAAAATAAACGCAAAAAAATGTTTCATGCATCCATTATAGCAAAAAAATACTTGATTGTCAGTCAAAAAATGTGTAAATTAATGGCGTTATCAATTATTTCATGGAGGAAATCATTAAACCGAATCTGTCAAGCTCAAACCAAATGCCCGTGAATAAAGACGGTCCGCGCGTGAATGAGCAAATTACGGCGCCACAAGTCAGATTGATTTTGTCTGACGGCACAAATTTAGGAATTATATCAACCAAAGAAGCTATTTTTAAAGCCAAGGCAGAAGGATTGGATTTAATCGAGATTTCGAACGGCGATGTACCCGTTGCCAAAGTATTGGATTTCGGCAAATACAAATATGAATTGCAAAAGCGCAAGGCCGAAGCCAAGAAAAAACAAAAAACAATTGAAACCAAAGAAATTAAATTTACGCCCAATATCGGTGACAATGATTATGAAGTCAAAATGCGCAACGCCAAACGCTTTTTGCAAGAGGGTAACAAGGTCAAATTTACTTTGCGTTTCAGAGGCCGTGAAATGAGCTATGTCGATTTGGGCATGGAAGTTTTGCGCCGTGCGCAAGGCGATTTGGAAGAGTTGGCCAAGGTCGAACAAGCACCGAAAATGGACGGGCGCCAAATGGCGATGTTGGTGGCTCCGAAGTAAAGCTCTTAACCGATTTTATTTTGCGTACTATATAATAAACGGGCTTGCAAACAAGAGGGATTGTGTTTGTCGGCGATGTTTTTAACATTGCATTCTATTAAAAGATATTTTTGTAAGCGGTATGAATTTTTGACAAAGGAGAAGTGGCAAATTGTCCAATCAAAAAATAGCACAAAGCGCTTTGTTAAAAGCTATTTTGGTTTTTATATCATTGGGAGCGTTGATTTTGGGGATGAAAATGTTTCATCTCTTGTCCGATAGGCTTAGTACCAAAAATTCTGAAAACTCTCTGTCGAGCACCCTTTTGCCACATTCATTAGAAGTTCATGGTAAAGCGCATGATGTGTATATTCCGAATAAAGAAGGGCACAAACGCGCGCCGATTCATTTTAATTAATCGGGGATATGGTTGTAAATGCCGACAGGTGTTTGGCGGTTAGATCATACAAGTGGGATAAAATAATTTGGCAAAACATATCTTTCTTATTGTCTTGCCATTTTTACAATATAGAAACTTTGAATTGCGCTTCATCTTATTTTCATAAAATAATCATAATTCATGCTTGCTTTTTGATGCAAATTAGGTCTATATTATTCCTGTTCGTAAACAAGCCGGCATGTGCCGGCACAACATAAAAAGAGGAGTTTAAAATGGCATTAAGAGTTGCTATTAACGGATTTGGCCGTATTGGCCGTTTGGTTTTCCAAGCAATCACCGAACGCGGATTGCTCGGCAAAGAAATTGACGTCGTTGCCGTCGTCGATATGTCCACGGATGCGAAATATTTCGCCTACCAATTAAAATATGATTCGGTTCACGGCAGAATGAACGCTGAATTTGCAACGAAAAAATCCGATGCTTCCAAGGAAGAAGATGATATTTTGGTTGTCAACGGCAATGAAATCCGTTGCGTGCAAGCTCAAAGAGATTTAAAAGATTTGCCTTGGAAAGAATTGAATGTCGATTATGTTATCGAATCGACCGGTTTGTTCTTTTTGGACGGCCCGTCAACGGTTTTTTGTGTAGCCGTATAGGCGTGAATCGTTGTCATCAAACCGGTTTCAACGCCGATGCCTTCTTTTTGCAACACGTGAACCAATGGTGCCAAGCAGTTTGTCGTGCAAGAAGCGTTGGAAACGATAACGTCTTTGGATGGGTCAAATTCTTCGTTGTTGACACCATAAACCATCATTTTCATGTCGCCTTTGGCCGGAGCGGAAATGACAACGCGTTTGGCGCCGGCTTCAATATGGCCGCG
>DLOI01000109.1:0-3811 GCA_002477185.1 Alphaproteobacteria bacterium UBA7488
TGCACCACCCGAAAAACCGATTAGGATGACGGGACGCTTGCCTGCCAGTTTGTATATTGCTTGGTGTATGCTATCGAGCGTTTGTTTTGAAAAACGCCCCGTTGTCCAATCGGTTTGCGTGCATGTGTCATCGGTCAGGTATTGGCAAGGTCTGGCCAAATAAACGACATTTGCCGAAGCATCCTTAAATGCCGCTTGGCGCCAAAAATCCCCGCGCGGTGTCGGGTCGGCGNNGCATTCCGTAGCGGTTGAACGCATGGCCGTCACCTTCAATATAAATTTTATAAGGTGCATTCGTATCGGTTATTTTTCGCCAAACGGCCAATTTAAAATGTGATGTTTGAATTTCATCATAAGTAAAATCGGCGGGCGTTTTTGCCATTTGGCAACCCCCTAAAAATAAGCCGATTAAAATACCTATAAAATATTTCATACTTGCAGACCGTTTTAAACCTGTCAGTTACGCAGATGCCGAACAAAACGGCGAACTGTCCCATAGATTAATTTTACCGAAAGCCGGTACGTAACATTTCACAAAGCGTTTTTGCGATTGATTTTTGCAAAAATCTGATAAGAAACATCCCTGTAGAGTATTTGTTGGCCGGCATTGGCAAAAACAAACAAGAAACGGTTCCCACAGAATTTATCAAATCAATTTGCCGAAAAGCGGCAAAAAGCATTTCCTGAAAAGTTTTTTAAATCAATTTACCGAAAACAATCGAAAAACATTTCATAAAATGTCCGTTAATTTGATGTTAGCAAAAAACAAACAAAAAAGCACCCGTTTTTTGACGGGTGCCTTTTGTTTTTTTAAGAATTAAATCTTAAAAGTTATATTTTGCCGTAATCATGCCGGTGTTATCCGAATAGTGTTTACGGAATTTGCCTTCGTACCCGATACCGAGTTCGACATTGTCAGCTACGACAGCCGTCAATCCGAATCCGACTTCGGTTCCGAATTTTTTCAATGCTTCGCCTTGGGCACTGATAACCGAACCGTTGGCGAGCGTCATAACGCTTGCCACATCGTCGTTGACAAAATCATATGTCGCCGCGATGCGCAATTCGGGTTTTAACATCACGTTGCCATTGACGGCATAGGCTGCTTTGGCTGTTGCCCCGATGACGCCCGTAAAGACATCCGATTTATTGGCATTTGTATAATTGCCAATCGTATCGGTAAACCCTTTTTGGTCAATATTCATGTAACGCAAACCGATTTCGGGTGTTAACGTATAATTTCTGACATAGAAATCATACCCCGTTTGGACTTGGGCAGAAAATGAATTGACGTCATATTTTGCCTTAACATCCGTTCCCAAAACATATTTGTGTTCGTCATAACGGCCCCAAGTATAGCTGGCGATACCGTTTAAGAACCAATTGTTCGGTTTGTATTCAGCATACAAAACAGCGGAATTTGAATCAATTTCGGATTTACGGTCATCGGGTTTGATGTCCGAATTCGTGTAAGCATAAGCCACGCCGATTTTGACTTGGTCATGAACATGGCCTTCGGCACCGATGGCCAATCCGCGTGAATATGCATCAAATCCGTCTTGAGTGCTCAGCTTGCTTTTGTTGTATAAAGCCTTTGCCCAAACGGCACCGTTGCCCAAAATTTCATCACCGGAAGATTGTCCGCCCATTGATGAAATGAAACCGCTGGACAAACGCGAACTGACAGCGCTGAAGATTTGATTAACGTTTTGAGTTGTGTGAGCCGTCGGTACATGAATTGTTGCCGGTGCCAATGTTGCTGCAGCCTTAACACCCGTTGCTACGGCATTCGGGTCGGATGATTGGACTAATGTATTGACGGCTTCGGAAATGGCATTGAATTTGGCATTGTCACAAGTACCGTTCGTTACGGCAAGTACAGCCGCAGCTTGGTTTTCTTTCGCACCGAGAGTTTCTGCCAGTTCTGACGATGATTTTTTTGTGACGTTGAACAAGCCGGTATCGTCGCCTTCAATATTATATAAAGCATTGTTGTTGGCAATGGTCAAAGTATTTTCGGCTGCTTCAAATTTGACTTGGCCGCCGTTTGATCCGTTTTCGATTACCAAATTGATGTCATTGCCGGTAATTTTATTAGCTTTAACAATAGCGCTGGATGAAGCATCAGCCAATAAAGCTGTTTTTAAGCTCGTCCCGTTATCAAAATTAACGGTACCATTGCCGGTAATGCCGCCATCCAAAACCAACGTTCCCGCAATATTCAAAATGCCGTCGTTGTGGATGTCATTTGCTACTCCGGCAGCTGTGTTCCCTGTAAAGGTATTTGTGCCGGATAAGTTAATCACACCTTGGCCGCTGTTGTAAATGGCACCGCCGTTTTCGGAGGCCGTATTATTAGTAAATGTGCCATCCGTGATATGCATGGATGCGAAACCTTGATCTTTTCCGGGAACAACTTTATCTCCTGTCCCGTCATTATAAATAGCCCCGCCTAACTTTGCACTGTTTTTGTCAAATGAAACAGTTGAAAGTAAAGCAAAACCGGAATTGGCAGCATCATTATAAAGAGTGTTAAAAATAGCGCCTCCTTTTGTGCCGGCCGTGTTTTCAACAAACGTAGCATTTGAAAGATCTAAAGTTGCATCCGCTTGGCTACCTTGGGCATTATCCCGCGTTGCAATCGCACCGCCCGCAGCTGCAGACGTGTTTTTGGTAAATGTTGCGCCGTCAATTGTTGTTTGAGATTGTGCCCCTAAGAATATGGCACCGGCACCGTCATCACTTGCATCGGTTGCTTTGTTGCCATCAAATGAGACATTTTTTAAAGAGGCTTGCGAAAAAATACCGACAGCACCTGTGCTTAATGCTTCGTTGTTGATAAAGGATGTATCGGATATATCCAAATATCCCCCCAGAGATTTTCCAAGTTTAGTTGTCGGCGTATACGCATAAATAGCTCCGGCCCATCCGTTTTCTGCCTTATTTGAATCAAAAATCGAGTTGGTAATGATAATTTTGGAGTTGCGTCCTGCCGTCACAGCCCCACCCACATTGGCGCCGCTGATTGAGTTATTGATAAATTTTGTATTGTCAATAGTTACAACTGCAATATCAGATTCTGATTGATAATCGAGATTCCCTTCCGCAAATAGCGCGCCACCTGTGGACGCAGAGTTCCCGTCAAATGTGGTATCGCTGATATTCGTGGTAAATTTACTGGCAATGGCACCGCCTTTTTCGGCGGCTGTGTTTCCGGTAAATGTTGAATTTTTAATGGTTACATATGCGTCATCAACTAATCCGGCACGTGTGGTTGCAATAGCGCCGCCGATGTTTGAAGTGTTCTTTTCAAACGTTGTGCCGTCAATATCAACGCGTCCCCAACCGCCGACGTAAATTGCGCCGCCGCCGTCAACCGTTGTCGACGGGTTGTTTCCGCCGGCATTGTTGTTTGTAAAGGTTGAATTTGTAATAGTTGCATCGGAATAAATTCCCATTGCGCCACCGGAATAAGAAGCGACTTTATTATTATCAAATGTTGAATTGTTGATAATTAATTTATTTGCTGCGTCAAAACCGTTCACGCTTTGCCAATAAGCGCGCGTTTCTTCCGGCGTTTTGTCATTTAAATAAGACGTAGCCGAAGAAATGGCTGCACCATCCCATGTTGCTTCATTATCGGTAAATGTTGAATCATTAATGGTTAAAATGCCTTTACTGTTAAAGATGGCACCACCATAACCCGAACCGGTTGCTTTATTTTGTGAAAAAGTGGTTTCGGATATGTTCATTGTACCGATATTATAGATTGCCCCGCCCATTTTTGCCGAGTTATTCGTGAATGTTGAAC
>DLOI01000109.1:3877-5418 GCA_002477185.1 Alphaproteobacteria bacterium UBA7488
TTGCCTGCCGTATTGTCGGTAAAAGTTGTTTTTCCCAAATTAAGTGTTGTACCGGTTGTAACATCAGTATTTGTTCCATCCGTCCATACGGCAATTGCGCCGCCGTCTGCATCAGAATGGTTTTCTTTAAATGTCGTATTATCGCCCAAAGTTACCGTATCGGCCGCTTCGATTCCCAACGCGCCGCCCAACCATTTTGACGTATTGTTTGAAAAGGTTGTGCCGTTGCCGAAAGTTACGTTACGGTTTTCAGAGCCCGAATTTTGAATTTTAACATATAAACCGCCCGAAATTTTATCGGAACGGTTGCCGTCAAATTCCCAATTATCACCGGCCGTAAAACCGTTTAATGCCTTCATGGCACCGCCCGAATTGACGGAAGAGTTGTTGATGAATTTTACATTATTGGCGCCGTCTTGAGATAATGTATCCCCATATGAAAGGGTTAAACCCGCGGCATTTTGATTGTCTTTATTGTTATTTATTAAATTTTCAAAAGGTTGTCCGTCCGATATTGGCACAACGGTGGCATTTGCAGATGCGTTTATCGAAAATGTTAACAAAACGGCAGCATTTATTAAAAACATTTTCTTTAAGACAGCACGATATTTCGCATTTAATTCTCGGATAGCAGTTTTAGTGTATTTCATTATTTGTTCTCCCTTGAACTATTTTAGATAAGAATTTGAAAAATGTAACCAAACAATAAATGAATTTGACCGTTTGCCTTAATTTTTTATTTGTATTTTTAATGGCTTACACCATATAATTTAGCTTATAAAAAATGTTTTGTCTCTCCTCCTTCGAAAGTTTCATTTATTAAAAACCATTCCTATTTTAAGGATATTTTTGGTGAATTTGCAACAAAAAACAGCATTGAAGGTGTTAAAATTATCGACTTATGTCGGTTATACTATATAAATCAACATGATACAAAAGGATATATAAATCGTGGAAGAACAAAATACAGTTTCAAAACAAGAATTCTTAAGATGGGTCGGTTTGAAAATTGCTCGTTTGCGCCGTGCAAAAAAAATTACGCAGGCTGACTTTGCCGATGATATCGGTGTCATGATTAACACTATTTCCCGAGTCGAAGGTGCTAAGGTCGATGCCAGGTTATCTACATTGAAAAGCATTGCGGACGGATTAGGGGTGCCTTTGGCTGAATTATTGGATTTAGAAGAATTTCCAAAAAGCAATCTGACAAATTCCAATGAACGCACCATTGAAGAAATCGCCCGTTTGTGTCGCGGTTTTGATGAAAAATCGCTTCAAGCAATTAAGGCGCTGGTTAAAGCGATGCAATATTTAAAAAAATAAGCTTTGGTTTCTTCTAAAGGCCGTATTGATTTCGGTCGACTGCCGATGTTTTAAAAACTTTGGCATGCCTTTTTATTTTAGGTCATTCAGCCATTGCTTTATTTTATTATCCACCGCTTTATTGTATTTGGCAGGAAGGTTGTTAAACGATTTTCCCGTTAAAATTTGCCCGCCCCGCGCCGCGTTTTTAAAGTCTTCAAAATACGTGCCGACGTTGC
>DLOI01000109.1:5423-6290 GCA_002477185.1 Alphaproteobacteria bacterium UBA7488
AACCAAAGCTTATTTTTTTAAAAAATCCGCTTGTTTTAAAAACGATAAAACGGGGGTTGCGGCCGTGTACCACCAAATCGGCGAGCCCACAAAAATCGTATCGTACGCATTAAAATCCGGCATAATGGGCGATACGGCAGGATAATCGTGGGATTTAAGTTGTTTTTTGACGGCAAAGTGCAACATGGGTGCAGCCGGCATTTTTTCAACAGTTTGAATTTCGTATAAATCCCCGTTTGTATAGGCAGCAATTTTTTCGGCAATTTCTTTGGTGTGTCCGCTTAAGGAATAATAAACGACCAACACGCGCCCCAAATCATTTTGGTAAGCCACAGGCGCCCCCATATAGGGCGTCATTTCTTTTTGGTTGCGCTTATTGACGTCATATAAATGCCACAAGCCGATTGACCCGCCGATAAGAACGGCCAAGATGATGATATATAAAATGATTTTAAGCATGTTTGCCTCCTGAAAATTATGAACAGATATTCTTATAAAAAAGTATAGGTGTTTTTTAAGAAAGAATAAAGCCTGTTTCGCACAATTTGTCCAATGCGGCATTGATTTTTTCAATCAGCGGCGCGTCAAAGGCCTTTTTTTGTTCATCCGTCATTTCATCCCATGTCATTGCGCGGTTTATGGCTTCGAATGCTTGTCCGAGCGGATAGTTGCTGCCGTTGTAGGGCATTTTTAATTTTTCTTTGTTCAAGGTGCCTTTATTTTTGGAATAAATCAATTCATAAGCGCCGTTTGGCGCAGCAATGGCTATGCATTGTTCGAAATAACAATCAATTTTATCCAAGTGTGCCGTTTTGTCTTTTAAGACGCGCCAAAATTCTATATGTGTGGTGGATTCGGGCAATTCGC
>DLOI01000109.1:6298-7545 GCA_002477185.1 Alphaproteobacteria bacterium UBA7488
GGCGCACGGCAACCTCCGGTTCGCCGTCCAATTGTTCGATGAAAAATCCCGTATCATCGCCCAACGAGACTAAATCAGTTGCCGCGGCGTAGGCTCGGGCTTTTGCCAATGCATTTTCGGCAATTGAATGAATCCCTTCGGCGATATCGATGTGAAATTCGGGGTAATCATTTGGCGTTTTGACGGTATATTTTTTGTCGATATAAAGCTTGAAATCCTTAATTTTGGATTTATTTTTTGTTGCCAGACATACAACGGGTTTCTTTGATTGTTTTAGGGGGTAAGGGAAATTTATCATTTATTTGAACCTTTAAAATTGAAAAATATTAAATTTTTTAAATGGCCAATATCTTGTTTTGCCGCCCATTTATGGGTGGGTTAACCGTTTTGCACAGCTTATATTAAACAGGTGCCTTTGCGTTGTTGTCAAGAAAAAAGGGCACGTTTAAACGAAGGTGCCCACCGTTTTGATGTATGGTTTTATTTTAAATGGTATCAAACCGCTTTGCCCGTTTCGTAAGCTTGGCGGCACACGGGCAATTTTTTAATGTCGCCGATTTGCCAAGCGCCGATGCCGTAAATGATGCCTTTTTCAACCGTGCCGTCCAAACAATCGACGGCAAATCCGCGCAAGCTTTCGATTGTTTTTTGCATGTTCTCAATCGATGTGTCGGCCGCCGAAATAATGTAATAAAATTCTTTGTTTTTAATTTCTTCATACCGTGCAACCGTTCGGTCGATAAGTGTTTTAAGTTGAGCGTTCATCGTGTAAAAATAAACGGGTGTTGCCATGACAATGACGTCGGCATCTATCATTTTTTGCAAGATGTCGGCCATGTCGTCTTTTAAAACGCAAACGCCCGTTTTGGCACACGCGCCGCACCCCATGCAATAGCCGATTTTTTGTGAGCGCAAAAATATTTTTTCCACCGCATGCCCGGCTTCAATCGCGCCTTTGATAAATTCGTCGCACAAGGTGTCGGAATTGCCGCCAACTCGCGGGCTGGCCGATAAAACCAAAACTTTTTTCATTATATCTCCTTTTTTTCATATCTTTTTTTTGGGCAGGCAAGAAAGGGCGTCCTTAAAAAATTGTCCGTTCGTGCCTGTCATTTTTTATTCAATTTTTAAGTTGATTTTTCAGCTTAAATTTTTAAATCTTTGAGCCAACTTTCAACGTCGCTTTTGGCTTCTTCCACGCGGCTGCCCCAAAACGCTTTGCAACCGAACAAGCCCAAAAAGAAATC
>DLOI01000075.1:0-992 GCA_002477185.1 Alphaproteobacteria bacterium UBA7488
AATATTTCATCGCCGGATGTGAATCTCTTTCGTTCGGTCAAGAACGGTAATTTGTTTAACACTGCGCGGCAATGCATTCACAAAAGCTTCCTTAGGAAACGGTCGGTACAAATGAACGGTCAATACGCCGACTTTGGCACCGTTCATATTTAAAACTTTGGCCGTTTCTTCCAAGGTTTCGGCACCCGACCCCATGGCTACGACAACGTGTTCGGCTCCATGCCGAAAATTTTGGGTGGCCGTTACGGGTTGTCATCCAAAGAATTTACACCCGCGATGGCTAAGGCCGTGTTTGACAATGCGGATAAAAATCATTTTACGGTGGGTATTGACGATGATGTTACACATTTGTCATTGCCTTATGATACAAGCTTTAATATTTCATCGCCGGATGTGAATCGCAGCGTCTTTATCGGTTTAGGTTCTGACGGAACCGTCGGAGCGAATAAAAATTCGATTAAAATCATTGCCGATGACGGCGGNNCGGGCAGGCTTATTTTGTGTACGATTCGAAAAAATCGGGCGCGATGACAACGTCGCATTTGCGTTTTTCCAAAAATCCGATTCATGCGCCGTATTTGATTCAATCGGCAAGCTTTGTTGCTTGCCACCATACGCCGTTTATTTATAAAATGGATGTTTTAAGTTTTGCTGCCAAAGGCGCCGTCTTTTTATTAAACACGCCCGAACCGGCCGATAAGGTTTGGGAGTCATTGCCCATCCAAATGCAACGCCAAATTATTGACAAGGACATTAAATTGTACGCGATTGATGCGGTGGATGTGGCTGCCAAAGCGGGCATGGGGCGGCGCATTAACACGATTATGCAAACATGCTTTTTTGCCATTTCGGGTGTTTTGCCGCGTGAGGAGGCCATTGACGCAATTAAAAAATCCATCACGAAAACGTATATTAAAAAGGGTCCAGAAATTGTCGATGCCAATATTAAGGCTGTCGATATGGCGCTTGCCCATTTGCATGAAATTCCGGTA
>DLOI01000075.1:1100-4444 GCA_002477185.1 Alphaproteobacteria bacterium UBA7488
TGATTTTACGGCGGACGGAACTTGGCCGACCGATACGGCCAAATACGAAAAACGCCGTATTGCCACCCAAATTCCGATTTGGGAGCCCACTGTTTGTATTCAATGCGGCAAGTGTGCCAGCGTTTGCCCACATGCTGCCATCCGTACAAAGGCATTCCCTGCCGAATTGTTAAAGGATGCNNCGTAAAATCAAAAGCGCTGACCGGCAACAAATCGCCTTTGCCTTCAATGATTTTGCCCGTTACGTCACGCACAACTTCGGGGGCACTGGACGGTACGCCCGGTTTAAGTATGTGGATTATCGCGGACCCGAATTCCCCGGGGAAAAATATGTGGTTCAGGTATCGCCCGAAGATTGTACGGGTTGTACGCTCTGTACCCAAGTATGTCCGGGTAGAAGTAAAGAAGACCCGACCCATAAAGCCATTAACATGGCTCCCATTGAAGAACATTTGGAACAAGAAATGAAAAATTTTGATTTCTTTATCCATTTGCCCGACCCCGACCGTTCAAAATTGCCGGCAAAATTAATTAAAGGGGTCAGCATGATGCGCCCGCTGTTTGAATTTTCGGGAGCGTGTGCAGGATGCGGCGAAACCCCGTATATCAAAATGGTCACACAATTGTTCGGCGACCGTTTGATTATCGCTAATGCGACGGGATGTTCGTCCATTTACGCTTTAAGGCGTCCACCCAGNNATTTACGGCGGGAACTTGCCGACCACGCCGTATGCGAAAAATACGCAAGGTCGCGGGCCCGCTTGGGCAAACTCGTTGTTTGAAGACAATGCCGAATTCGGGCTTGGCATGCGTTTGTCGGTCGATACGAAACGCGATTTTGCGCAGCAGTTGCTGACCGAAATGACGCCCGTTTTGGGCAGTGAAATTGTCGTGCCGCTTGTTTCGGCCGACCAATCCACGCATGCGGGGATTGAAGAACAACGCGCACGTGTGGACGCCTTAAAGGCCAAATTGTCCGCTTTAAATAATGAAAAGGCTAAATTGTTATACGATAATGCCGATTACTTGGTCAACAAATCCGTATGGATTGTCGGCGGTGACGGATGGGCATATGACATTGGTTACGGCGGTTTGGACCAAGTTTTATATTCGGGCAAAAATGTCAATATCATGGTATTGGATACCGAAGTATATTCCAATACGGGCGGGCAACGGTCAAAAGCCACGCCGATTGGCGCATCGGCCAAATTTGCAACGGNNGCGGCCGGCAATGAATTGCCGCGCAAAGATTTGGGCATGATTGCCGTGTCTTCGGGCGGGGTGTATGTGGCTTCGGTTGCACTGGGTGCCAAAGATATGCAAACATTGCAAGCGATTAATGAGGCGGAAAGCTTTAACGGTCCGTCGCTGATTATTGCGTACAGCCATTGTATCGCACACGGGTATGACATTGGGCGTGACGGTTTGAACCATCAAAAATTGGCGGTTGAAACGGGCTTGTGGCCATTGTATCGATATGACCCACGCAAAGTGGCGGAAGGTAAAAATCCATTCCAGTTGGACGCTCGCCCGACAAAGCCCGTGTCCGAATTTATGGCGTCGGAAACGCGTTTTAAAATGGTCAAGCAAATGAATGAAGAACACTATGAAAAGCTTGTTCAAAAAGCGCAAGAACAAATTGACCGTCGTTTTAAACTCTATGAACGCATGGCGAAGAATGACGATTAATGTCGTTTAAATTTCGCCGTGATATCTTGAAAACTCACTACTTATCCCCCGCAGGCATATGCGGGGGATTTTTTAAAATGGATGTTGTATTTGCGGCCCATTATTTAATACTAAAAGAATAAATAATTTTTAATAAAATCATTTGGATATGAAATATTTTCCTTAAAGCGTAAAAAAGTATTGACAAAACAGGGGGGTATATTATAGATAATGTCAGATAACATATCATAAAAAAAGGGAATTAATAATGGATTTTAATAAAAGCTTAGAGCCGCAAGAAAAATCTGTACGTACAGATTTGGACAAGCAAATCGCCCCTTTGAAAAAAACATATTCACGTTAAAAAGGAATAAAAAATGACAAATCAATTAAAAAATAAAACGCTTGATGAGGAATTAAAGGAACGCCTGACTAGTTTGCAAAAAAATAAAGGGGTGTCTCCATGGCATTGGGCTGAAAAAATTGAAAAAATGGATGACCCGATGGAAGAATTTGTCGGGGATGCTAAAGCTTTTGAGGATAAGCTTGACTTTGCTTTCAGTACGGGAGCAACATTCGTATTTGAAAACAAATGGGAAAACGGGAAACTTAAAAAATTCCGGTATATTTGTGGTCATATGAATGAGATAGGTTGTACATTTTATCATGTGGAAAAAAAGATTCTTAAAAATGGCCAAGAAGCCATGTATCTTAAAATCAAACTCGGTAATAGTTATGACATTGAAGCCACACAAACCAAAGATGGGGATTTTGTGGGGCATTTTGATTATAAAAGCTTAACAGACGAGGTAAGCGCTTTTTACGATGAAAATAAAAACGGTGTCGGTCAACAGGAGTTGTTACACGGGAAGGTAACTGTGGGCAGTGGCAATATTTTATCGGAAAACCATATAAGTGGCGTATATGCCCATGGGATGCCGAAAAAAATCAAAAGAAAGGTTGCGAATTTTTGGGAAGACCGATTACAGGTGAGTGCCGAAAGATATAAAAATGGCCAGCGTGTTTATGGTTATGATCACACAAATGTTCGACATGGACAAAATGATGTAATTGAATCTTTTTATGACGAAGGCATTTTAATTTCTCAAAAACATATGGGAAAAGTTGCCCATGACGTCATAAAAACAGCTAAAGTATTGGCATGGGTAGCACTTGGTGCAGCGGTTTGCTTAGGCACGGCACACGTGGTGGGTTCGCAAAAGCCTGTACCTTCCGTACAAAAGCAATACCAACGCGGGTAAGGCAATTTTTTAGAAAACGGCACTTTTTTTAAGTGCCGTTTTTTTATGTTTAAAATGAATTTTTCGGTTTCAAAAGGCTTATTTACTTGCAAATGTGAAAATGGGTATTTTGTTTTTTGAACCTCTGCAAATTTATGGTATAACATTTTTGTTCTATTGACTTTAAGCGGGATAGCCCTACTTAATTTTCAAGAGGGGGGCTTATGCACAAAGTCATACTTGTCATAGTCAGTTTATGGGTATTCGGCACGACTGCCGCCGATTTGCCCGTTTATCGCGACAATCAATTTGTTGAACGGATACGGATGGATGAAAGAGGCCGCGAGATTTTAAGTTTTGTCGATTATGACGGCTTGCCGATAACAGGCACTGTTCAATCTTTCAAAAAAAACGAACATAAATCTTTTCAAGTTG
>DLOI01000075.1:4493-5438 GCA_002477185.1 Alphaproteobacteria bacterium UBA7488
CTGAATCCAAAAACAATACCGATGCGAATGCGAACAATGAAGTTATTTTAATCCAAAGGGATAAGGAGGTTTGGCAAATCCCTTATGAAAATGGGATTATTGATGGTACTGTATTCGTTTATGATAAAAATAATAACTTAATCAATGAACAAATTTATGGGGCAGGCGTGAAAACGGCAGAGAGTTTTTACCGTCCGAATGGTTCGATGTACAAGTATGTGCGTTATTTTCCCAATGACCGCGTTGTACCGTTGGTTCAAGAAGAAAAATTGTATGATGAAAACGGAAAAATTTATGCGCAAATTGATGCGACATTCCATGACAACGGATTGACACAGCAACGCCAAGAAACCGTTTTTGACATGGACGGAGTTGTTTTAAGTACTTTTTTTGCCAACTATGATTTAACCGGCAATTTAATTGATGCGGCATTTTCAGCCGAAAGAAAGTTCGAAATCAACGAACAATTTAATATGCCGTAAAAAGAACGCATGGCTTTTGGGCAGGATAGTTTATTGTCGAAGAATTTTTAGTCCTGCTGACGTATGCGGACAGTATGGGTGTGCCAGTTTATAACGGCCGGGCGGTTATTGATTTTTATTCCAGGCTGCCCGTTTAAGTTTACTGAACCCAATGTATAAGATTTTACGCCGAACAAGTTCCGAAAATCGTTTTCGGTCATTTGCAAATCCCGTAAAATTTTGTTATGTCTTTGTTGCAAAGAAGGGTTTTTAAAACGGCTGTTTACATCGTTGAAAATGATTTTTGCTTTTTTTCGAGCGGTACGCATGTTTGTTTGGCGGCACTGTTCATTTTTTTCGCAGGAAAGTTCGCAGGTGGCCCCGAAAGTTAAAATGTCGCACACGCCTTGATAAATGTTACAAATACTTGTTGAAAAGTTTTTGAATATGTTATTCATGTGCGTGTGAAGCATGTCCCGACGGC
>DLOI01000089.1:0-3517 GCA_002477185.1 Alphaproteobacteria bacterium UBA7488
GCATGCGTTTTGAAATCGGCGTGAGGAACTTAACTATATTATACCCCCCCCCCCCGTTTTGTCAAGCATTTTTTATTTTCTAAATACAAAATAAACTTTTAATAAACAAAAATCCCTTTTATCGAATTTCATATATGAATAATAAATGATAATTTTTTTTGCAATTGCATAAAAAAACAGCCCGCAAAACAGGGCTGTTTATATTTTAAGCAAAATTTATTATCAATAAACCAATGCTTATTGATTTATTTTATCGCCCTTGATTGGCATTTCCCTTTACGGCGGCGATATTACCGTATAATATAGTTAAGTTCCATCAATTTTTATAAGGAAGGATTTTGTTATGGATAAAAAAACGATGCCTCAAATATTAAAAGACCAGTATGAATTTTATACAAACCTATGGCACAAAAAACAATGCAAGGAGGATTTATCGGTTTTTTCAAATTGTATTAGTGAGCGTTTTGAACGCATCGTTGAAATTGATGAAATTGACCGCAGTGAATTGTATGCTAACGGCCGCGTGATTTTTCGGGATAAAGACCGTGGCATGCGTTTTGAAATCGGCGTGAGCGGAGAACTTGAAAAATTGCAAGCCGGGTTGGACATTCCTTTTGAACAAGATGCCCGTCAAATTGGACAAGAAGATTTTCAAAAAGAAGCGCCGGCAACCAAACCGACGGATTTTGTGTTATTTTTAAACGGCAATGTTTATTATGAAAATGTCGATAAAATTATGACGGGTACATTTTCCCACGGCATTGCGCGTGGTTATTTTTATACGCATGAAAAAAGCAATGATATTACGGACGTGCTAAATTTACAATTTGGAGATATCTCTCAAACACGTCGTGAAACTTATAATAAAAGAGGAATTCGCGACGGTATTGAAAGGTATGAAAATTACGAGTTCGGCCACGGTCTGTGCCAGGTATATAAAAATGGCAAAAAAGTCGGTCAAACGAATCACTATCGATGCGAAGAAAGCCGTGAAAAAAACGTATTGCAAAAATTGATGTGTATGGCGGCTACTTTTAGAGGAAAACAATGTTTGAACGATTTAAATGAAATCGCCATGGCTATGATTGTTAAAGACCGAGCAGGGTATGAAAGGTAGTCAAACAGATTCCTTGAATGCGTGCCAAAGTTATAAATACTTAAAAACTTTTTTCATCAAGGTTGGGAAAGCATAGTTTTTTAAATCTTGCTTTTGAACAAACACGCCCGTGCCGTCCATTGAGGGCGGGCATTTATTGGCAGCGTTTGAAGAGACAAGTGCCGTGTCCGTTGGGACAGATGATGGCTCGGTATCGCCTTGTTTGTTGGCTGCTTTATTTACCACTTGGGTTTGGAGGGCAGCGCTTAAAATCACATCAGGCGAATTGATTGAAGCTTTGACAATTTTTAATGTCAGATGAAAATGCGTAAACGTATGCGTAACGATGGTACCTAAGTCTTGCACCTGAGGCATTAAAGGCGCTTCGTTTTCATAATGCCACGGAAATTCGTACAAACCGGAAAGCAACCCTTTGCCCGCTCGTTTTTGAATATAAAAGGCGCCATCCTTATTTTGAATCAGGTATAAAATACCCGTGCGGTTTTGTTTGACGGGTTTTTTAATCAGTGGAATAACGGATGTCAATTTATCGCGATAGGCAATGCATTCATCCACCCATGGGCAATCGCAAATTTGACCGGTTTGTTTGCCGTCTTGCGTCCTCACAAAGTCAAATGCCAATGTGTCGCCAGGGTTTAATGCAGCTTTGCATTTCGGATTGTTCGGAGTGCAAACGGTTGCACCCAAATCCATAATGGCGGACGCATAATCTGCCCCATGATTAGCGGGNNGCGGGTGTTAACGTCGATGCCAAGTCGTAAATTTCGTTTTTATCAATTTCATTTGTGATACCGTACAATCGTGCAATAACCCGTATTACATTGCCGTCGACGACGGTTTCGGGCTTATTAAATGCAAAAGCGCAAATGCTCGATGATGTATAAGGGCCGATGCCGGGCAATTTTAATAAATCCTCGCGGTTTTGCGGAAATTTGCCGCCGTATTTTTCCACGAGCACACGGGCACATTCATGCACTTTTTTGGCACGCGTATAATACCCCAACCCTTGCCACATCAACAAAACGTCGTGTATGTCGGCATCGGCCAAACTTTTTAGGGTGGGGAAGCGTTTCATCCAACGGTCGAAATAATCGATAACCGTTTTAACCGTTGTTTGTTGCAACATAATTTCGGAAATCCAAACGGCATAGGCATTTTCATGTGCGCCGCCTTTGACGCGCCATGGCAAATCGCGCCCTTGGACACGGTACCAATCCAGCAATTTAAGGGCTAACGCATGGCAATCGCTCGCTTTTAGGCCGTTGGCCGTGGCAGGTTTTTGAGGTTTTTTTTCACCCGTCATAAACGTTAACCGTCGATTTCAATTTGAGGGATATTTTCCATATCCGTTTCATTTGTTTGAAGGGTATCTTCTTCAATAGCAGCCTCATGCGTTTCGCCTTTTAACGGCGGATTATTATCGCTTGTCGGCATTTCATTTTCACCGGATACTTCGACGGGAATATCGACTTCTTCGATTTCTTCTTGACGCAACGTTTTGACTTTTTTGGCATAAATTTGCAACTTGCGCCCAGATTTGTCAACGTTTAAAAAGACATCTTGGCCGGGTTTGATTTTTTCTTGCATAATCAAGAAAGACAGCGGGTTTTCCACTTGGTTTTGAATTAAACGCTTGAGTGCACGCACACCGAATTTTGACGTATACACTTCATCGACAAACCAATTTTTCGCTTGGTCATCCACAACAACGTTATAGCCGATATTACGGGCACGTTTTAACAGTTTATTCAAATGGATGTCCACGATTTTGCGCAAATCGTCCTCGGTCAATTGATGGAACGATACAATATCGTCCAAACGGTTTAAAAATTCGGGGCGGAAGTATTGCGTCAAAGCATCCACGCGTTGATAGGCGGGCAAATCCGCGCCGACGTTGGATGTCAAAATGATAATTGTGTTACGAAAATCGACCGTTACGCCTTTGGAATCGGTCAAATGCCCTTCGTCCAACAATTGCAACATCAAATTTAAAATATCCAGGTGAGCCTTTTCGATTTCGTCGAACAACACGACTTGGAAAGGTTTTAAACGCACCGATTCGGTTAAATAGCCTCCTTGTTCAAAACCCGGTGTTCCCGGCGGCGGCCCAATCATGCGCGAAACGGCCGAACGTTCCATGTATTCGGACATATCAAGGCGCAACAAAGCCGTTTCATCATTGAACATAAATTCGGCCAATGATTTAGCCAATTCCGTTTTACCGACACCCGTTTTACCGATGAACAAAAACGAACCGATTGGACGGTTGGGGTCTTGAAGTCCCGAACGAGCGCGGCGAATTGCATTGGCCACCACGACAACGGCATTATCTTGGCCGACGACACGTTGTTTTAGATATTTTTCGGCATTGGCCAAACGGTTTTTGTCTTCGGCATCGAC
>DLOI01000089.1:3619-11047 GCA_002477185.1 Alphaproteobacteria bacterium UBA7488
GCCGAATCGTCTATCAAATCCAAAGCTTTGGCCGGGAATGAACGTTGTTTGACATAACGGTCGGCCAATTGGCAAGCAACCTTGACCGTTTGGTTCGGAATGGTGACGCCGTAATGTTCTTCATATTTATGTTTTAAATTTTCGGCGATTTGAATGCTCTCAGCCACCGTCGGTTCTTCTAAAAACAATNNACTGAGCCATCGCGGCCGTATCTTTTTCCATATAACTGACAAAATGCAGCGTATCGGATTCCGCAATTAAATTGACTTTGCCCGCCAATAACGATAACTTCAAAAACTTGGCGGGTTCAACGTTTTCGGGGTTTGTATCCACACGCACCAATAAGCTGATGTCACGAATGTAAAGCAAATATTTGTCGGGGTTCTCAACAATAATTTGCATAACCCGCTTGACTAATTCGCCGTATTCTTGTTCATTTTTGGTATCAAGCATAATCCGCGCAACGTCGATTTCCACGACGCTTTTGGCTTGCAAATAATCGGGTGCGTTTTCCGAAGCAATAAAAGCGGTTAACCCTTCAATCAAAGCCGATTTGCCGACGCCCGGTTGCCCGATGACAATCGGGTTGTTCGCATTCGTGCGCAATAAAATATGCAACAACCGTTCCAATTCACTTTCGCGACCAACCAAATCCACCAATTTGCCTTGGCGGGCTAACTCGGTATAATTGATTAGGTAATTTTCAAGATTTCCCGCCATGCTTATTCTTCCTCGTCCAAATTGCCGAACGTAAATTGCGGTTTATAGGTCAATTCCTTGCTTTCGTCTTCGGCGGCAAAATAATCGTTGTCTTGAACTTCTTTATCTTCCAACACGACATAGGCATTATAGCTGGCGCCGACCATGATGGCCTGCATATACGCCTTTTGCGTATCGCCCCAAACCAATAATTCGGGATCATCGGGTAACCCATACGTGTCAAACATCATATTCCAAAACATTTCTTTGCGGCGCAATTGCTTGGCCAAATTTTTGCGTGTCAAAGTCAATGAATTGTCCCCTTCGCTTTCATAATAAATTTTATAAGCGACATTGTCTGTTGCACCTGATGAAAACAAAACGCGAATGTATTCTTTGGTGGCCTTTTTCGCAAACGTCATGCTTGAAACGTATTTGACATCGTCGTAATCGGCCTGTTTTTCGATACATGCGCGAATGTCGGCAGGTTTAAGCACCTTTTTATCGCGGCAGCGTTGTTCATAAAAACTTGTGCGGAACATCGGGATGCCGAATTGGATTTTTGTGCGTTTATATCCCATGTCGCGCATCGCTTCGGTCACTTCATCAGGGGTCATGCCCAACGAGAGCCCTGCAAATTCGAAGCCGCGTACATCATGCAACGGGGCAAATAACCCTTCCAAAGCTTCCGGCGTTTGAATCACGGGTGGTGTTGGGGCAGGGGGTAATAAAGTGGGTTTTTGCTGAACCGGCAACTCCATTTTTGGCGTTTCGTCTTTTTTTTCAATTTTCACGACGCCCATGTCTTTTGTAATTGAAATCGGTTCTTCGCGTTTAATACTTGGAACGGGTTCAGGTTTAACAGGCTGCGGTTCGGGCTTTTTCACCGATGGTTCTTGCTTTTTATCCGGGTTAAGCGGCACTTCCACTTCGGGCAACGGTTTGGGCGTTAAAACCAAAGAATCAAGTGGTTGGGCATTGCGGCCGATGTTCGGCAAATTGGGAGTTGGGTCGTCAAAAACGGGGATTTCGACCTCTTGTGCCAAAGCAACCGACACGTTTGTAAACATCAATAAGGTGAAAGTTAAAAGCATCTTTTTCATGAACAGCCCCTTTATTTGCTTGACCTTTTTTATTATATAGTTAAATATATATTAATGTATAATAAAACTGAGGTTAAAAGCAAGGAAAAAAATGGTTAAATTGGATGCAGTTGTCGTTTTTTGCGGCGGTTCACAAGGAACTAAGCCGATTTATATGCAACAGGCCGAAAAAATGGGGGCATTGCTTGCACAAAATAATATCAAATTAATTTATGGTGCCGGTGGGAAAGGGTTGATGGGCGCTGTTGCAAAAGGCGCTATTGAAAATGGCGGATACGTTATCGGCGCTACGATTCGGTCGTTGTACGAAATGGAAAAAGCAGATTTGGTTGAAACGGCGATTCACAAATTTGAAGTGTGGGATGAAATGTCCAGCCGCAAAATTTCGATGACGCGCCAGACGGATGCAATTTGCGTTTTGCCCGGCGGTTTGGGAACGATGGATGAATTGTTTGAATTATTGGTGCTGCGTCAAATCGGCATTTGTAATAAACCAATCGTTGTGGTAAACATAGACGGGTTTTATAATCCGCTGATAACCATGCTTAAAGAAATGGTCAAAATGGAATTTGTCAAACCGCACCAAATTGAATTGTTGACCGTAGTTGACAAGGTGGACGATGTGTTGCCGACGATTCGCAAAGAATTGGAAGAAATTGAAAAAGGGCAAAAATAAAGGATGCTTATGAAAAATTATCTGCTCGTTTTGGGATTAAGTTTTTTGTTGTTGACGGGGTGTGCCGCTAAACCGACCGACCCCGAAGAACTTAAAGTTTATGAGGCTAATAATGACCCGCTTGAGCCAATGAACCGCGTCATTTTTGGTTTTAACCAAGGGTTGGATAAATTTCTTTTAAAACCAGCAGCCAAAGGTTATAAGGCTGTAACGCCTGAACCCGCTCAGCGCGGTATTTATAATTTCTTTGATAACACGCGCCAACCGCTTTATGCCATTAATGCCGGTTTGCAAGGCGAAGGCGAACGATTGGGTACGATTTCGAAACGCTTTTTCATGAACACATTTTTCGGATTTTTCGGATTCCGCGATACGGCGTCCGAAGAAAATGTGCCATTTTATACGAACGATTTCGGCCAAACGCTCTATGTTTGGGGAATTAAAGACGGCGGCCCGTATTTAGTTGTTCCGTTCTTCGGCCCGTCGAATTTCCGTGATGGGCTCGGGTTGCTCGGCGATGGATTTCTAAACCCGATTGATTGGGCTTTTTGGCATGAACCCGCGCTTTTGTACGGACGACCGGCCGTCGGCGGTGTTGTCAGGCGTGCTCACGCGATGGACTTTTTGGATAGTTTAGAAAACTCATCGACGGATTTTTATGCAACGGTGCGCACAATGACTCAACAAAACCGCCGCAAAGAATTGGGTGATTCCGATGGATTTGATGATAATGGAAAAGCCGATTACGAATTCGAATTTGAAACGGATGACGAAGAAGATTAATTTATTTTAAAATGAGGTATATATGAAAAAACTGCTGGGATTAATATGCGCGATTGTTTTATTGTCAACGAAAGTATGGGCGGCGGATCCATCTGTTATATTTATTCGCAATTTAGCGGATGATATTATTACAAATGTTTTGACATCCGATGTATCGCGCGAACAAAAATTTGAACGTTTTAAACATGCATTTGAAGATGCGCTTGATTTGCGCAGCGTGGGGCAATTCGTTTTGGGTGTTTATTGGCGCCGTGCATCCGAGGCGGAACGCGAAGCATTCTTAGCAGCCTTTATTGATTTCACAACGAAAACATGGGCAGACCGTTTTGATTTATATACGGGGCAAAAATTGGTCGTATCCGGAACGCGCAATGCCGAAGGCAATCAGTTATATGTGAACAGCCAAATTCAAAACAATCCGCCGGTTGAAGTCATTTGGCGTTTGAAAAAACTGAAAAACGGTCAATTTAAAATTATTGACATTATTGTCGAAGGCGTATCTATGGCGATGAGTTATCGCAATGAATATAGCGCTTTCTTACAAAAGAACGGTGGCAAATTGCCCGTGTTGACCAAAGAATTAGAACGTAAGAGTGCCAATTTCAAATTCACAAACGCCAAAGCGAAAAAATAAAAATAAATATATGGCTTTCCCCTCTCGTTTGAGAGGGGATTTTTTATTGATTTTTAGCCCCCAAAACGCCTTATAACTTCTTATTAGTGTTTATAAGTAACAGCGTAAAGTGGCTTAAATCAAGGCTTTTTCGTATATCTTCTTATTTCTCGTCATATCTCCTAACAGAGTGTTTTGGAAATCCCGGCACCATTTAGGCACCAAAGCATCAAAAGTAACAGATATTTAGAACTTGTGAAATTTCATATAATATAGCATTCATGCGGTTTTGCGTAAACTCATGCTTTTAATCAATGGTTATACGGATACTATTTTTTATATTCAGCCAATATCAAAACACATTAATGATATCATTCAATTTAAATTTTTATGGTCTTCTCAAAGATAACCGAACAAAATTTCATTTTTGAATTTTTTATCGCCGCGATATAACAAAAAGTGTATACAAAATTATGAAAGGAAATGGCGTTATAAGTTTAAAAAAGCCTTTAATGGCCGCTGGTTTGGCGGTAAAGCCGTAACTGAAACGGGAAAAGCTTTTACTCGTGACCGATTGCTTGATACAACCGGCATTGGGGGCGTTTTAAATGCAACCCCAATATACTCACAGAATGTAGTGGGCAAAACATATATCGAGGTCATAAAATGTATCGGTATCATGATGCGAGTATTAAGGCGCATGCGTAGGGGGCAAATTTCATGCTTGGCAGTGTAAAACTGATGCACAATTTATAACTTCACAAAATGAGCTATTTCCGCTTTCATTTGAGTGGACTAAAAATAAAACGCCGCTTATAAAACGGCGTTTAAATATGGCAAGTTAAAGTTTTCTTTCAATATCCAAAATAAATACGAAAAGATTTACATTAAACAAGAGCTTCATCCCCTTCAACGGTAGGTACAGTTGCGCGCGGTTTGATTTTCTTTTTGGATTTTTCGGTTATGCGGATTTTTTTGCCTTCCAGCAATTTATGAATTTCATCGCTGGTTAAGGTTTCGTATTCGACCAATCCGTGAGCCAAAATATCCAATTGTTTTTTGTACTTTTTAAGTAACATTTGCGCTTTTTTGTACGCTTCATCAATGACACGGCGGATTTCTTTATCCACTTCCAACGCCGTTGAATCGGCCATGTTTTTGCGTTTTGAAATGCTATACCCTAAAAAGACTTCGCCTTCGGGTTCTTCATACGCAATCGGACCCAATTTATCGCTCATCCCCCATTCGGCCACCATTTTGCGTGCCATAGAGGTTGCAACTTGGATATCGTTGCTGGCACCGGTTGTGACTTTGTCTTTGCCAAAAATCATCTCTTCGGCGATACGTCCGCCAAACAAAATCGCCAAACGGGAGTTTAAATACGTAATGTTTTGCGAATACTTATCTTTTTCGGGCAACTGCATTGTAATGCCCAAAGCGCGTCCGCGCGGGATAATCGTTACTTTATGTAGCGGATCGGATTCGGGTAGATGCAACGATAAAATCGCATGCCCCGCTTCGTGATAAGCCGTCATCAACTTTTCTTTGTCATCCATGACCAACGAACGGCGTTCTGAACCCATCATGACTTTGTCTTTGGCATCTTCCAAATCTTTCATTGTCACCATGGTTTTATTGCGCCGTGCGGCAAGCAATGCCCCTTCGTTAATTAGGTTTGCCAAATCGGCACCCGAAAAGCCTGGTGTTCCACGTGCAATCGTATGCAAATCGACATCGGGAGCCAACGGGACTTTTTTGACATGAACTTTTAAAATTGCTTCACGCCCGTTGATATCAGGGTTTGATACATAAATTTGACGGTCAAAACGCCCCGGTCTGAGCAATGCCGGGTCAAGTACGTCCGGACGGTTTGTTGCGGCGATTAATATTACCCCCGAATTTGTTTCAAACCCGTCCATTTCGACCAATAATTGGTTAAGAGTTTGTTCGCGTTCATCATTGCCGCCCCCCAATCCTGCGCCGCGGTGACGCCCAACGGCATCGATTTCATCGACGAATAAAATGCAAGGGCTCGCTTTTTTGGCTTGCTCGAACATGTCACGGACACGGGATGCGCCGACCCCGACAAACATTTCCACAAAATCGGAACCCGAAATGGTGAAAAACGGTACATCCGCTTCGCCTGCAATCGCACGGGCCAGCAATGTTTTACCCGTTCCCGGAGGGCCGACAAGCAACGCGCCTTTGGGTATTTTCCCGCCCAAGCGTTCAAATTTCGCGGGCGATTTTAAAAATTCGACGATTTCTTGCAATTCCTGTTTGGCTTCATCAACGCCTGCAACATCCTTAAAGGTTACTTTTTCTTTGCCACCCATCAGCCTGGCTCGTGATTTGCCGAAACTCATCGCTTTGCCGTTGGAAGAGGCCATTTGGCGCATCATAAATACCCAAATCCCAATGAATAAAATCATTGGCAACCATGCAATAAGCGTCATCAACCATCCGTCCCCTTCTTTTTCGGCAGGTAAGGCGGAAATTTCAACGTTATTTTCCTCTAATAACGGAACAATGCCGGACTCTTCGGGGGCAAAGGTTACAAATTTTTTGTTATCCTTTAATTCGCCGGTTAAAAGTTGCCCTTGCATTGTCGTCTTGACAACGTCGCCATTTTTTACCATATCGACAAAGGCAGAATAGCTTAATTCTTCGGCTTTGCCTTCCTCTTGAGGTTTGTAAAAAATGTTTGCAAGTGAGATGACGATCAGAAAAATAATCACCCATACAGCTAGGCTTTTTTTATTCGAATCATTTTGAACGGCCATGATTTTATCCTTTATTTTGGGGTAGAAACTCTATGTGTAATTCTATATAAGTCGCTAATTCTTTATAATCAAGTTTTGCGTTTTTTTCAAGTGAAAAGTATGGAAAAGATTGTTGAACCAAAAACGGGATACCTTTTTCTTTGACTTCGGGTACATGCGCTTTTATAAAGCCGTCCCGATTCGCAATGATATAAAACCTGTCCCACTTGGTTTTTTGCCCCGCTTTGACTTTAGTTCCCGCAGGCATGCGCGCGGCTTCCTTGGCGATAAAAATGCCGTGTTTATGGCTGATGATATGGCATGACCCCAATGTCGCCTTTTGAGGCAACCGCTCGACCGTTTTTTCAAGTGCGGCATAGGGCAATGCTTTGCCGCTTTGCCCGATTGTTTCAATCAACGCCCCCATTGTCCGTATGCGGATTTCTTCAGGCTGTGCATGAAAGGCATCTTTATTAATCAAAGCAAATCCGCGCGAATCGATTGTCACATGGTTTTGTATAAAATCCTTGGTATAAAATTGCAATGCTTTTGCGGCCCGTGCCAAACGTTTTGCCGATGTGTTGATGGCATTTAACGGTAAGCCCAATTGCTCTAACACTTTCAAATTTTTACGCCAACGCACACGTTCAAAATTTTCATCTTCGTTCATCGGGTCGTTTACCCAATTTAACCGTTGGTTCGCCAACAGGTCGTACAGCTGGCATTTATGACATGACAATAAGGGTCTGAGCACCGTTAAATTTCCACGTGTTGCAAGAGGTTTCATGGCGG
>DLOI01000089.1:11130-11770 GCA_002477185.1 Alphaproteobacteria bacterium UBA7488
GCGCGCGCAAAAATCGGCCAGCAAATGATATCTGGCTTCGCGTGCCCGTTCTTCAATCCGAGTCACGGGTTTTTTCCCTTCCCATGTTAAAATGTGGTGTTCAATGCCCAAATTTTTCATTTGAGTTGCTACGAAACGTGCTTCTGTGACCGATTCGGGGCGCAGTTGGTGGTCAACTGTCACGGCAACTAAGGGATGCGCATTTTTGTGTGCCCAATTTTTAAGCAAAACCGCCAACGCCATGCTGTCCGCACCGCCCGAAACCCCAACGGCAATCGGTGCGTGAGCCGGCAACCGGTAAGCATTCATTTGTGCATCAAATGTCGATTTTAAGGACACGATAGTTTTTTAGCCTCATCTTGTGCGCGTTTTTTTAAATTGGCGCTTGCTTTTGGAAATTCGACCGGCAAGGATTTAAACGCCGTACATGCTTCGTCTTTTTTCTTTAAATGTGCCATTGACATGCCGAGTTTCAGCAAGTTGTCGGGCGCTTTGGAATTGCTTTTATAGGTTGTGAACCCTTCGGCAAAAACGCCGACGGCTTGTTCATACTGACCACGTGCATAGTATGTTTCGCCTAACCAATAATTGGCGTTGCCGGCCAAATCGGATTTCGGGTTTTTTTCGATAAATGCAATAA
>DLOI01000063.1:0-632 GCA_002477185.1 Alphaproteobacteria bacterium UBA7488
ACCGCCGTGAACGTCCCCAGCGGTACGGCTATAAGCCCGGGCGGTTTTCGTTTAATGTGAAAGGCGGCCGTTGCGAAGCATGTTCGGGCGACGGCGTTTTAAAAATCGAAATGCACTTTTTGCCCGACGTGTATGTCCAATGCGACACTTGTCATGGGAAACGATATAACCGCGAAACTTTGGATGTGAAATTTAAGGATAAATCCATTGCCGATGTATTGGACATGTCGGTGGACGAGGCAGCGGAATTTTTCGAAAATATCCCGTCTATCCGTGATAAATGCCAATTGTTGCAAAAGGTCGGCCTTGGCTATATATCACTCGGGCAATCGGCCGTAACGTTGTCGGGCGGTGAAGCGCAACGCATTAAATTGTCCAAAGAATTATCGCGCCGTTCGACGGGCAAAACGCTGTATATTTTGGACGAACCGACGACAGGTTTGCACTTTGCCGATATTCAAAAGCTGTTGGAAGTGTTGCATGCATTGGTTGACCAAGGCAACACCGTTGTTGTCATTGAGCACAATTTGGATGTAATTAAAACGGCGGATTATATCATTGATATCGGACCGGAGGGCGGTGATCGGGGCGGGACCATCATAGCGAAGGGCACACCGGAGCAGGTGGCGATC
>DLOI01000063.1:674-1084 GCA_002477185.1 Alphaproteobacteria bacterium UBA7488
GCATTAAAAAAATGACGGACAAAGCGCTTTGATTTGGAATCAGAGCGCTTTTATGGTGGTTTTTAGGACACACACTTATTCTTTGTCATTATATGTATCTATACAACAACCGTTTTTTATCCTGTACATTTTTTAATAAGCCGTATCATAACCCAGGTGATAAACTTTATCACTCCCCTGCCCTTAAAAAATTGATTCACGCTTGTTTATTTGCGCGTAACGGAACGTTCAAGCCAAAGCTTTGCCACGCCATCGGCCNNTCGGCGGGACATAATGTATTCCATCCTGTGTTAGAATACACCCAAACCATGCCAGCTGTATTTGCGGGCAACGTTCCCACATAACGGTCAATCAACCAACCAATCGGTTCTTGCCCCGGATTAAGACACCCGCCACGCGTTGGGCCTCCG
>DLOI01000063.1:1171-7775 GCA_002477185.1 Alphaproteobacteria bacterium UBA7488
CCGATTTTCGGATTCACAATCCCATACGATTGGCGGCGGCGGCCAAAATCTCGGTTAAATGTTGATGCTGCAAGTTCTATGACGCATTTATCACGCGTTTTGTCGTATACTTCTGCCTCATATTGGCACGTAACGCACTGTTCACCGTCAAAGTATTGTTCATCCGGGCATGCTTCACACATACCGTTTTCATTGCACATCGGTTTATCCGAGGGACAATCTGCATTGGTACGGCATTGGGCACACTTTTTTAAGTCTTCATACCAAAAAGGCGTTTCTGGCGGACAATTTTCACAAACTTTTTTATTCGTATTACAAATCGGGGCATCCGATTTACAATCTTTATCCGTCAGGCATTGCACACAAACTTTTAAATTTGCATCCCATACGGGTTTACCGGCGTCCAGTTGTGCGCAGCTGACGCATTTATCCCCCGATATAACAGGCGTATTTAACGGACAACAAGCACATTCAGATGCATTAAACATGCTTTTTATACAATCTTTTTCATCTATGGAACAAACACAAACGCCGGCCGCGTTTAAAATTTCGTTTGGATTATCACAGATACAAGCACCGTCAATTTCCAAAGTACCGTTGGGGCATAAACACAAATTATTCTGCCATAATTTAGGAGGATGACATTTGACACAAACATTTAAATCTGTATGGCAAAACACGTAATCGCCCACACAATGAATATCTGACAAACATTCAACGCACGTCTTGCCGTCTTTTTCAACGGTGCCCGCTGGACATTCACATGTTGTCCCAGTCCATTCATAAGGCGGTACATCACATTCAACGCAAAAGTATTGTTCCTCGTGGCAAAATTGACCGTTCGGACAATCCGAATCTTCTAGGCATTCCAATCCTTCGCCCATGCTGCCGCCGATGATGATATCAAGCGTTTTTGACATAACGGTCGTACACAAAATCAACAAAACAACAAAAAGAGCACCTTTAAAAACAAGTTGTGTTAAAAATTTGACCGATTTTGACATTTTTCTCCCCACTTAAATACTCTCCCCCCCCCTCAGGATGCAGATAAGTATACAATAGTTGTATTCAAATTTCAATAAAATAAAAAATTCGGGCAAAAATTAAATTATAAAATCCATTGCCGAATCGATTTAATTAAACTTTTCAAATTCAAAGGAGGTTGCTTGTTGCCCTTACGGCAAATGCGTATAGTTTAATGCATTAACAAAATATGGGAAGCTTTTAGCATATCTTGTTGTAAATCAAGTTAAAGCATTAATGGGCAGCGTCTTGCACATTTACAAATTACCGGCGTTTGTTTTATATTGTGATGAATTTGGGAAATATTTTTAAGGTTTTGCTACTTCACGCGATTGTGACATATTTCCAGATTCTATCGTAGGGTAAAACGAATTCTCCGAATTAGTATCAGTGACCTTCGTTGACTGAACATCCTGTTGAACATCTAAAGTTTGAGATTCCGATTGGTTTTTTGCAGGCTGCGTCAAATCAGGTACCATTTGAGATTGTGAAGATGCCTGCGCAATGCCGGTTACGGGCGCTTGCGCCATAATTGTTTTGTAGGCAGCCTCTTGCTCTGCCGTCATGCACACATACCCTCCCTCATTTGTTTTAATCTGTTTGTATCCTTTTTCACACGCACATTTAATTTGGTTGACATGTTCGCCGATAGGATATTTTTTTGCATCGCATGCGCAATCGCCCAATGTTTTATCAAATGTTTGTTTTCCCGGGCACAGGCATTTGTTTTTATCACAAATACGGTTACCGGTACAATCAAGTGTATAAACGCATTCGACACATTTTTCGCCATTCCAAAAAGGTTTAGAATTTTTGCATTTATCGGAATTTTTTTCAGAAACAGGCGGCGTTAACAAATCACCATTTGACACTTTGCCCGATGGAACAGTTGCTTGAAGTTCATTCACGATGGAAAATGACATCAAAATGCCCATGAACAAGGCAATCAGCACCCAAATTCGAAAAGTTTTTATCATTTTACAAGTCTCTGATAACCTTGGCAAATTTATCCAAAACCGCGTTGGTTATTTTAACTTCGGCACCTTCGTAAAACGCGCGTGCCATATCGGTATATTCATTAATGATAATCGGCGCATCTAAATTTGGATTGGCATAAAATTCACAGATAGCCGCCTTTAGAATACATTTATGCGTTAATTCCAAGCGGTCAAATTGTATTGTATCGGACAAAGATGATTTAATCATATCGTCCAATTCGTCTTCGCGTTCTTTGACCGCGTCAATGATACGTGTAAAAAGTTTAGCGTCANNGTTTTACGAAGGTGCCGAAGTTTCTTCATTTATTAATTGGCCACCAATTTCACCGAGCAAGAAACGCGACGTAATTTTATCCCAATTTTCACCCGTAATGGCACGTGTATAAATAGCTTGGACCGCCAATAATCTGGCATTTGTGTATTTTAATGTGGAAGTTTTATGTTCTGTCATGGTGTTATTTCGCTTAAAAAATTTTGGTTATTTGGGTTCAGTTAATTTTGAAACAAATTCTTCAAAGTCCTTTGTTTCGGTAAAATTCATGTAAACGGAAGCGTATCTGATATAGGCAACTTTGTCAAGTTCTAAAAGGCAATCCATCACTCTTTGTCCGATGTCGGATGTTTTAATTTCGTTTTCGCCCATAGCCTCTAACTGGCGGACAATAGAAGAAACAATTTTATCGACATGGTCGGGGTCTATGCCGCGTTTGCGGACGGCGACATTTATAGAACGATATAATTTATCACGGTCAAACACCGCACGCGTGTCATCACGTTTAACAACGGTTAAATCGCGTAATTGAACATGTTCAAACGTTGTAAAGCGCGACCCGCATTCGGGACACGAACGACGGCGGCGAATCGTCGACCCATCTTCGGACGGGCGCGAATCTTTTACTTGAGAATCCAAACAACCACAAAACGGACAACGCATAATAATCGGCCTTTTCACAAATTTAATTAAATTTTTAAAATAACATACCCCGCCTTAAATCCGAGAAAGCATTTTTTATAAAGCATCCGTGTAAATCGGAAAATCGCGGCACATGGCCGTTACTTGTTCACGCACAACGGCCTCAGCCAACGATGTATCGTCGGGGTTTGCTTCGCATGCGTCCAAAATATCGGCAATCATATGCGCTATGGCTTCAAATTCCGCCTCGCCGAATCCTCTGGTCGTTCCCGCCGGCGTACCCACGCGCAAACCGGATGTAACGGTCGGCTTTTCGGTATCGCCCGGCACAGCGTTTTTATTGCATATAATATGGGCCCGTGCCAACGCATCGCAAACCATATTGCCCTTTAGACCCCGCGCACGCAAATCAAGCAAAATTAAATGCGTATCCGTACCGCCCGACACCATATTGACGCCGCGTTCATTAAACACACGTTCCATCGCTTTGGCATTTTCGGCAACCCGATAAGCATATTCTTTAAAAGCCGGTTGCAAATCTTCGCCGAAAGCCACCGCTTTAGCTGCAATGATATGCATCAATGGACCACCTTGGAGTCCCGGAAAAATAGCGGAATTAATTTTTTTAGCTATCGTTTCATCGTTTGTTAAAATCAAACCGCCACGCGGCCCGCGCAACGTTTTGTGTGTCGTGGTTGTTACCACATGAGCATAATCAAGCGGATTTGGCACGACGCCGCCGGCAACAAGCCCCGCAAAATGTGCCATATCCACCATCAAATAAGCATCGACGGAATCGGCAATTTTGCGCAGCGTTTTCAAATCCAACAAACGCGGATAGGCTGACCCACCCGCGATAATAAGTTTGGGTTGATTTTCTTTAGCCAACATTTCCAGTTTTTGATAATCAATCAGCCCTGTTTTTTCATCCAAACCATACGGCACAGCATTATAATATTTGCCCGAAGAAGACACTTTCGTGCCGTGGGTTAAATGGCCACCGGCATCCAAGCTCATCCCCATCAACATATCGCCGGGTTGCAACAGTGCCATATAAACGGCTGCATTGGCTTGTGACCCCGAATGCGGTTGAACATTGGCGTACGCCGCCCCGAACAATTGTGTTGAGCGTTCAATTGCCAAACATTCGACTTCGTCGACATGCTCACATCCGTGATAATAACGCCGCCCTGCATACCCTTCGGCATACTTGTTAGTCATAACCGAACCGGCCGCTTGTAACACGGCGCGCGAAACAAGATTTTCCGACGCAATCAATTCAATATGGTCTTGTTGGCGCCACAATTCTTTTGTAATGGCGCGCAAAACATCGGTATCTGTTTGTGCCAAAGAATCGTGGAAAAATTTCTTTGTATTGTTTTGTTGTTCATCGTGTTCGCAATTACAACTCATCGGGCATCCTTTCCAATTTTTTAATGCGTGTTTCGTGTCGGCCCCCATCAAACGGCGTCGTCAAAAAAGTATCAACGCAAGATAATAAAATTTCAATCGGTGTTAGACGTCCCCCAAGCACCAACACATTGGCATTATTATGTGCGCGTGCCAACCGCGCCATTTCAACCGTATTGCACAACGCCCCGCGCATGTTCGGGTAACGATTAATAGCAATCGACATCCCGATACCCGACCCACACAATAAAATGCCCATCGGCGCTTCGTTTCTTGTAATACCTTTGGCCACCATATAGGCTTTGTCGGGATAATCCACCGGATTATTCGCATCATTTGTACCATAATTGACCACATCATAGCCTTGGGCTTGTAAGTGTTTGATAATGTGTTCTTTTGCTTCAACGGCCGCATGATCCGACGCAATAACGATTTTTTTTTCTTGCATAATATTTCCCCCGGTTTTATAAAGTTATTATGACTGAAATTGATACTAACAAAACGAACGCCAAAACTCAAGAATTTTCGTATGAAAATTTTAAAAAAATGGTGCAAAAAAATAAACCGTTAATCGGCATTGATTATGGTACCGCGCGTATTGGGATAGCGGTTTCCGATAAAGAACAAACAATCGCACAACCATTTAAAATTATTTCCAAAATAATCGAGCTTGACGATATTGTCAAATCCAAAGACGCCGGCGGCTTTGTTATCGGTATGCCGTTTGNNACAAGTGGGAATGAGGGCAAAACTGCCGGTTATGTGCGTTTATTTGCCAACCGTTTGAACGAACTATACAGACTGCCGATTTTATTTGTCGATGAGCGGCATTCATCAAAGTATGCCGAAGGCAACGTGCGTTCCATCGGCGTGCGTGATAAAAAAGTCAAAAAAACATTAGATGCAAAAGTCGCCCGCGATTTATTGCAACGGGCACTTAATGAATTAAAAAACATCAAATAGATTTAAAATATCTCAGACAGAAATAAGACAGCATAACATATTATGTTGAATTACCGTTCAAAATCGTCATCCCAATTGGCGACAGTCTTTTTGCCGCCGTTATGACCGTCCGTTTCCTGAATGAGATTTTTCTTGTCTTCCTTTGGTTTTTTCTGGGCGAAATAAATAAATAATTTTTGAGGCATCATATAGGTTGCGGATAAATTTCGAAACAACGATGACACAAACGACGACATAATAATGCGCTCGTGAACTTCACCTTCCTCGCGCACTTGTTTAAGCAAGCCGAGCGATAACATTCCGATGATAGCCGCAAAGAAAAAGAAGAAATCCCAATATTGCATGCCAAATACGTACATTTCCACGTCTTGTGCAGCGGTTTTCCAATGTAAACTTAAGGATAATTCTTTGCCGGCGAAAAAATCGGCAAACATACCGCCGATAATCGGCGCAATACCCGACATCATCGCCGTCATCGTCCCGTTAACTGACAAATAAACCGGGGCCAATCCTTTATCGGCCAATTTCAGTGCAATATTATTGACGCCCAAGGTTACGCCGGCTTGTGCCATACCTGCCAAGGCATATATGAAGTACAACAACGGAATGGTCAGCATATGCTTGTCGGGGAAATTGGTGAATAAGAATAAAAAGATGCTGAGGACATACATCGGACCTGCGACGGACAAAATGGATTTATTGCTGAAACGGTCGGCCAAAACACCCCAAATGCGCATGACGGAAATATTGGTTACCTGCATAACCGTCATTAAAATCAATGAAAAGCTGAGACTGTACTCAAGACGGTTTAATACGTATACGCTGAAAAACGGGACAGCCAAGTTAATGGCAAAGTTAAAGGTGGCCAAGAAAGAAACCAGGCGCATATAATTTTTATCTTTAAAAACCTTTAAGAATTTTTTTAAGAATTTTTCATCTTGGTGCGCATTTTCCATCGGCGGTTCATAAACGCGATATAAAGAATAGACATCCATCATCGAAAACATAACCGCAACCAACACGATAATTCCGTAAAAATAATGTTGCGGCAAAATCCATACATCCAATACGTAAACCTATCGTTGTGGCCAGCATTTTCTTTAGCCGTATCGGCTTTTTAGGAGTGGCGCTGCTTGCCTTTTTCCCGTCCATCCCCGGAGCTGTATATATTTTGGCAACACTTTATACCATAAGATATTTGGGTTCTGGTTTTATTTCCAGCGGTTGGAACTCATGGATGAAAGACATTGTCCCCGCATCAAAATTGGGCGCTTTTTAAAGGTGGCCAAGAAAGAAA
>DLOI01000048.1 GCA_002477185.1 Alphaproteobacteria bacterium UBA7488
GTACTTTTTTGGTTGGACGTAGTTATATTTTTCCGGGGGGGGGGGGGTAAATTATTCATTTTTAAATCTCCCATTTACCAAAACAATCAATGGGTTTCCTTTTAAAATAAATCATTTTCTCTGTCAAGCAAAATTACGTCCCTGGAGTATCTGATTGTCATTTATGTCGCCATATGGATTTTTAAATTCGACTAAATTTATTCTTTATTTTTTTTATAAATATATGTATACTGTGCCCATTCATTTATTTTAAGAGGAAAATCAAATGGCACAATACAATCATAAAGAAATTGAACCCAAGTGGCAAAAGTATTGGGAAGACAATAAAACGTTTAAGGCGCAAATAGATAAATCCAAAGAAAAATATTACGTGTTGGATATGTTCCCGTATCCGTCCGGCGATGGGTTGCATGTCGGGCATGCCGAAAATTATACGATTTCGGATATTATTTCCCGTTATAAACGCATGCGTGGGTTTAACGTGTTGCATCCGATGGGTTGGGATGCTTTCGGGTTGCCGGCCGAACGGTATGCCGAACGTACGGGCATGCATCCGGCCGAAGTTGTCAAAATGAACACGAAAAAATTCCGCGACCAACTTAAAGCCATTGGGTTTTCGTATGATTGGGACAGGGAAATTAACACGACCGATCCGAGCTATTACAAATGGACGCAATGGATTTTCAAAATCTTATTTGAACGGGGGTTAGCTTATGAAGTTACCGTGCCGGTCAACTGGTGTCCGAAACTCGGCACCGTGTTGGCGAATGAAGAGGTTAAAGACGGAAAATATGTTGAAACGGGTGATGAAGTCGTTAAAAAACCGATGCGCCAATGGATGCTCAAAATTACCGAATATGCCGAAAAATTATTGGAAGGTTTAGACCGTGTTGATTGGCCCGAAGGCATTAAAACGATGCAACGCGAATGGATTGGCAAATCAACGGGCGCCGATATCCGATTTAAAGTTGACGGCAAAACGGCAGAATTTACCGTTTATACAACACGCCCCGATACGTTGTTCGGCGCAACCTATTGCGTATTGGCACCCGAACACCCGTTGGTATGTGAAATCACCACAGCTGAACAAGCAGACGCTGTAAAAGCGTATGTGGACGCAGCGGCCAAAAAATCCGCTCAAGACCGTTTGGCCGAAGCTAAAGAAAAAACGGGGGCTTTTACGGGCGCTTATGCAATTAATCCGTTAAACGGCAACAAATTGCCGATTTACATTGCCGATTACGTTTTGGGCGATTACGGGTACGGCGCGATTATGGCTGTGCCGGCGCATGACCAGCGCGATTACGATTTTGCCAAAAAATTTGATTTGCCGATTATTCAAGTTATTGAAGGCGGCGATATTTCCAAGGAAGCTTGGGAAGGTGACGGTGTTTTAGTCAATTCGGGCTTTTTAAATGGTTTGCGCGTAAAAGAATCTAAAGCTGCCATGATTAAATATGCCGAAGAAAACGGTTTCGGTAAAGGCACGGTTAATTATAAATTGCGCGATTGGTTGTTTGCCCGCCAACGGTACTGGGGTGAACCGTTCCCGATTATCCACACCGATGACGGCATTAAAACTGTCCCGATGAAAGATTTGCCCGTGTTATTGCCGCCGATGGCTGATTTTAAACCGCGTGAGGATGGCGAACCGCCCCTTGCAAAAGCTGTCGATTGGGTTGAAACAGTTGATTTTGAGACGGGCAAGCCCGCTAAGCGCGAAACAAACACAATGCCGCAATGGGCGGGGTCAAGTTGGTACTTCTTGCGTTTTTGCGACCCACATAATGATAAGGAAGCGTGGAGCAAAGAAGCCGACAGTTATTGGATGCCCGTTGATATTTATATCGGCGGTGTCGAACATGCCGTTTTGCATTTACTATATGCTCGTTTTTGGCAAAAAGTATTGTATGATGCGGGCTTGGTTTCATGCGATGAACCGTTTAAACGTTTAGTCAATCAAGGCATGATTTTGGCTTATTCATATCGCGATGATAACGGTAAGTATTACTACCCGAAGCAAGTCGAAAAACGCGGCGAACAATGGTATGTCAAAGGGTCGGACATCAAAGTCAACACACAAGTTGAAAAAATGTCAAAATCCCGCTATAACGTTGTCAATCCCGATGAAGTGATTGAGGAATACGGTGCTGATTCCATGCGTTTATATGAAATGTTCATGGGGCCGATTGAGGCGGAAAAACCGTGGGCGGCCGATGGCATTAACGGCGTAAATCGCTTTTTAAAACGCATTTGGAATATTTTTGAAACGGACGGTAAAATCGCTGAAAATGGGGATGAAACATTGACAAAGTTGATGCATAAAACCGTTAAAGGCATTACCGAAGATATGGAACGGTTGACCTATAACACGGCGATTGCCAAGTTAATGGAATTTGTCAATGCCGTTTATAAATCCGACAAGCCTGTTTCGAAAAAGGACATGGAAAGCTTTGTGTTGTTGTTGGCACCGATGGCGCCGCATATGGCCGAAGAATTGTGGCAACGTTTGGGGCATGACAAAACATTGGCCTATGAAGCTTGGCCGACATTTGATGAGGCCATGACTCAAGACACCGAAATTGAAATTGTCATCCAAGTTTTGGGCAAAAAACGTGCCTCGATTTTTGTGTCAACGACGGCCGGCAAAGATGACGTTTTAAAGCTTGCCAAAGAAAACGACAATGTTAAAACGCACTTGGACGGCAAACAAATCGTTAAGGAAATTTATGTGCCGGGACGATTGGTTAATTTTGTCGTGAAATAATCTTTATGTCGGCATAATTCATAACTACATGAATTATGCCGGCTGATTTTATTTTTTAAACGCATATGAAAGTTCAAATTTTTGGGCGTGTTTTTTGTTAAATGCAGGGCAAAGCCAATCGCCTAAAGCATGAAAAAAGTATCTCATAAGCTTAATTGTTAACATTCGGTTAAAAGTTATTGATAAAATGACGAAAAAGCCGCCTGTTTTTCAAAAAGGCTGTTGACAAGCGTTAAAAATACTTCTAAAAGTTTACGTATATGGAGTACTTATGAAATTTTTAGACGAAGCAAAAATATATGTAAAGGCCGGCAACGGCGGCAATGGCGCTTGTTCTTTCAGGCGCGAAAAATTTATCGAATTCGGCGGCCCGAACGGCGGCAACGGTGGT
>DLOI01000001.1:0-1917 GCA_002477185.1 Alphaproteobacteria bacterium UBA7488
TTGCCGATGCGCCAACGGCAGCGGGCATTATTTTCGCCACCGTCTTGATTTTGCATCTGAGCCATTTTGCGCGCCAACCGTTTGTTCTTTTTCCATTCGCGACGTCTGCGGTTGCGGTCGCGGCGCCGATTGGATTTTTCTGCCTCTTGTGCCGACGGGGTTGTCTCTGCCGTACCCGTCACGGACGCTTCTTCGGTTTTTTCCGTTTCCGCTTTAACTTTGGGGGCGTTCTTTTCTGGCTTTTGAGCTTGTTCTTTTTGCCCTTTGTTATGCTTGTCGGCTTTTTCGCGCTGTTCTTTGGGCTGATTGTAATGAGACGGTTGGATGGGCGCGCGGTCGCCGTTTTCGCGCAACCGTTCCAAACGATAATCGGTATTTTTTTCCAAGGTCGAATCGGCCATAATTTGAATCACGACACTATATTTGGATTCCAAACGAGACAAATGGTCACGTTTATGGTTCAAAACATAGGTCGCCACATCAAGCGGCAAAGTCATCACCAACGTTGTGTTGTTGTTGCGGTTGGCGGCATCTTCCAACAAGTACATGACGCGCGTCGCATAGGATTCAACCATTCGGACCAACCCTTTGCCGCCACAATGCGGACATACTTTATAGCTGGATTCCAAAAAGCTGGAATGCAATCTTTGGCGCGACATTTCCATTAATCCGAAACCGGAAATTTTGCCGACCTGAATGCGGGCGCGGTCTTTCTTAAGCGCTTCTTTGAGCCGCCTTTCAACCGTTGTATTGTTTTTGGCTTCATCCATATCAATAAAGTCAATCACAATCAAGCCCGCCAAATCGCGCAACTTTAATTGTCTGGCCAATTCATCACATGTTTCCAAATTGGTGCGCAACGCCGTTTCTTCAATATCGCGTTCTTTCGTCGCTCGGCCCGAATTCACGTCCACCGCCACCAATGCTTCGGTTTGGTCAATCACGATATAGCCGCCCGATTTAAGTTGTACGACATTGCTGTGGATGGCTTCCAATTGGTTTTCAACCTGATACGCTTGGAACATCGGCATATCGCCCTTATATTGTTTGATTTTTTTAACTTGCCCGGGCATCAAGATTTTCATAAATTCTTTGGTGCTTTTAAACGTTGCATCGCCTTCGACCCAAATTTCTTCGATGTCGGGCGTATACCCGTCGCGCAAAGACCGTTTGATAATATCGCCTTCTTCATGAATCAATTTCGGCGCAATGGATTCAAGCGTATTGTCGCGGATTTTCATCCACGTCTTAATCAAATAATCATAATCGCGTTTGATTTCCGATTTCTTTTTGCCCGAACCGGCCGTGCGGACAATGACGCTCATGCCTTGGGGTATCGGCAAAGAATCCACAATCGCGCGCATTTCTTTGCGCTCTTTGGCATTCGTAATTTTGCGCGATACACCGCCGCCTTTGCCGTTGTTCGGCATTAAAACACTGTACCGCCCCGCCAAAGACAAATAAGTCGTCAATGCAGCGCCTTTGTTGCCACGTTCTTCCTTTACCACCTGAATCAACATGACTTGGCCTTGGCGAATCACTTCTTGGATTTTATACCGTCTGAAAAAATTCGGGCGTTTCGGCGCCACTTCTTCGGTTTCGGATTCGCTGACCACTTCCAATGTCGTTTTCGGATGCACAAAGTCTTGCGCATCGTCGTTTGCGCCTTCGCTTGCCGTTTGGACGGTTTGTTGCGCTTCACCCTGCGNNACATCGCCACTTTGCACCGGTTCGTTTAAAGCATAAGCATCATCGGCATCGCTATCTTGTACCGTTTCATTTGCCTCAGCGGTATCAAACACGGATGCCATGTCGGCTTTTGCTTCGTTTTTTTCTTCATTGATTTCTTTAATGACATCTTGAGCGGTTTCCGGTGCGCCATTGTTGTCGCCGTCCGAAAAACTTTCTTCATCAACG
>DLOI01000001.1:1924-3837 GCA_002477185.1 Alphaproteobacteria bacterium UBA7488
GGACGGTAGCCGCAACCACCCGCCCGGCTTCGGGAGCAATATCTTCTTCCAAATCCTCTTGTTTTTCGGCTTGTTGGTCGGCCATTATTTCTTTAAGCTTTTCACGGTCGGCCGTTGGAATTTGATAATAATCGGGATGGATTTCGCCAAAAGCCAAAAAACCGTGGCGATTGCCGCCGTAATCGACAAAAGCCGCTTGCAACGACGGTTCGACGCGGACCACTTTCGCTAAATAAATATTGCCTTTAATTTGTTTTTTGGTGGATGTATCGACATCCAGTTCATCTAATCTCCCGTTATCCAGCACCACAACGCGTGTCGCCTCGGCGTGCGTTGCATCAATAAGCATTTTTTTTGACATAATCTCTCCAGTAAATAAGTAATGTATCTTGTATTTTGAGCCGTGTTCGGCCAATTCAAAAACAACCCCTCAACGCAAAAACGCGTTTGGTATGAAAGATAGGAAATAGATATGTTGTTTGTCATGCTTTCATCCGCTACGGGTTGTTATAAAACTTTTGGGGCAACCGCACTTTTTTTAAGTGCGATATAACTTTGAAACGCTTAGGGTTTGTCCGATAAAGGTGCCAAAAAAATCCTTATATTAAAGCATTCATCCTTTTAAAAGGCGGCATTTTCATGCGATTGCATCCCTTTACAAAAGAAAACCATCTGTGTTTCAAACGAAATTTTCGTTGCATTTTGAAGTATATAGGTATATCAATTAAAAGACAAGTTTTTTTATAAGCAGGGCGCATAATTTTAAAATGAGAACGCTATTCATCTTTTTAACGTGTCTCGTGCGGTTTTCATATTCGGTANNCGGTTGGTTTTTTATAGCCTCGCCGGGGCATGCCGCTGCGATAAAAAACATACGGTTGGCCAAATACCAAACGAACATCGTACGGTTGGTTGTCGAATTAAATGAAAAAACGGATGCCAAAGTATTCCGCCTCAGCAAACCGTCGCGCTTGGTCGTCGATTTTAACAACACGTATTTTGACGGAAAAGCGCCGTCGAAAATCAAACCTGTCGATTTTATTTCAAGTGTGCGCCGCGGCGTACCGAATATGAAAACCGCACGGTTGGTTTTGGAATTGCCCAATGAAACTTTAACCGAAAAACATTTTTTCCTGCCTCCGTCCAAAGCATCCAAAAACTGGCGTTTCGTCATGGATTTAACGCGCACAGCCAAAACAACCGCGACAAAATCTACCACCCAAACGGTCAAAAAAACAACCGTTCAAAAGAGCAAACCATCCGAATTGAAACCCGCGCCAAACCCGTCGGTCGGATTAACCCCGATACGCAAAACGAAAAAAATCATCGTGTTGGACCCCGGGCACGGCGGCAAAGACCCCGGCGCCATTTCCAAATCCGGCAAGTATGAAAAAAACCTGACCTTGGCCATGGCCAAAGAAACCAAACCGCTTTTGGAAGCCGCCGGTTACAAGGTTGTTTTAACGCGCGACAGGGATATTGCATTGGCTTTGCGACGCCGCGTCGAAATTGCGCATGAAGCGGACGCCGATTTGTTTATTTCCATCCATGCGGACAGCGCCAAAAATTCTTCGGCACGCGGGTTGTCCGTCTATACGATTTCCGAACGCGCTTCGGATAAAGAGGCCGCCGCTTTGGCCGAACGCGNNGCAAGGCCGATATCTTGCTCGGGCTTGATTTGACGGGGTATAATCCCGACGTCAGCAATATTTTGATTGATTTGGCGAAAATCGACACGATGAACAATTCGGCCATTTACGCCAAAAAATTGGTCAAGCATATGAAACAAGAGGTCAAATTGGTGCCGAACGCCCATCGTTTTGCAGGATTTGCCGTATTAAAATCCACAAACGTGCCATCGGTGTTATTGGAAATGGGATACTTGTCAAACCGCCAAGAAGAACGGCTGGTTG
>DLOI01000001.1:3863-4952 GCA_002477185.1 Alphaproteobacteria bacterium UBA7488
TGGTGCGAGCCGTGAATGAATATTTTGACGAAATCCAAAATTAATAAGAAAGCCGTTAAATTATCGCATCATATTTGAACAAAGGCCGCTGCACGTTATGCCCACAGGTTTCTAACACGTTCAAAAATGTGTGCCAAAACCCGAGTTTGCAGGTATTTATAACCTAAATTCATACATATACACACAGAGATATTTATATCCCCGCAGAGTTATTTATAGCGGAAATACAAACTGTGCATATGAAGATGCTTAAAACTTAACCATGTGGATTCACGCCCGGATTGGGCTTAAATGTAATCGCCCTCAAGTGCAAGTATACACAAACGGCATTCATAGTTTTACAACTCATATGAAGAATCCAACGTACGGATTTTCACAGAAGGAACCATGGCGAAAGGCTATCCCGACAATAAGTATTATGGTTTAAGGTTTATTTACCTAAAAAAAACTTTAGAAATGCGATGGAAAATTTTTATTGCCACAAGTACCACGATTATTTTTACAAACAACGCTTTGAAAAATAAAACTATTTCAAAAGCATTCGTTTTTAGTGCTTTCAGTTAAGTTAGACTTATATTCAAATAATAGGAAATATTTCCAAACAAATAAACGCCTTTTTTAACTCTTTCTTTAATTTTTACACCACAACTAAGAATATATTCCTATTAAAATATTACAACCTCTGATTGTATTCCTACAGGTTAATCTGCCGAACTCGAATCCTTTTACCCGCCGCATTTGATTTCGGGATTTTATAGGATAATTTGCCGCATAATGGGCACAAATGCCCGTCATGCCACTCCATTTAAACCAACTAAAAGAAGTTCAATCGTATTAACGTTTAAGGCTCATCAAATAATCATATACTTTTTTCAGCGCCCGCGCACGGTGGGATATGCCGTTTTTAACTTCGGCGCCCAATTCACCCAACGTTTTGTTATACCCCTCGGGGATAAACATCGGGTCGTAACCGAACCCCTCGGAACCTTGTGGCGCAGCGGCCCAAGTCCCTTCTTATCCTATAAAATCCCGAAATCAAATGCGGCGGGTAAAAGGATTCGAGTTCGGCAGATTAACCTGTAGGAATAC
>DLOI01000016.1 GCA_002477185.1 Alphaproteobacteria bacterium UBA7488
AAGCTGCGCTACGGTTCCCGCTTCATACGAACTCTAAAATAAATTTATGTTGTCTAAAACACAATTGTACGGTCGCTTCCGGTGCTCGCATTCTTATGTACCCTAAAGTACACGGCGAAAGCTGAGCGTCGGTTCTCCCTTTACTTGCACCCTAAAAGAAATTTATCTTTTATATTTATCGGCGTTTCAGTTCCCGCTTCATATGAACCTTAAAATAGATTTATGGGGTTGGAGCAGGGCACGTTCAAAGAAATTTTTCTGTGCGTCTCACCGATATTATCTCCTGGAAATTACAAATGCAAGATGGCTATTTTTTCATCTTTTTGTGCCAAATATTCGGCCAATAAACGGCGGTGGCAATAATCGGGTAAAGCTTCGGCGCATAAAAGGCAAACGCCGTCTAAAACCTCACCGTTCAAATTTTGTCCGATGTGGCGTGCCTGTAATAATCCGGTGTAGGTTTGTTGATACTCTGCCCATGATATTGAACCGTTTTTATACCCTTTTAAAAGAGCTTCGGTCGGCGCTAAATTGGGGTTATGTTGGTACGAGATGCCGCACAGGTTTTTTAAGAAAAAAGCCAAATCTTTTTTACGGGCAAAGCCTGACGACAAAGTGGCGGGGTAGAGCCTGACATCCACCACCTTTNNNNTGGCAAAAAATTCTTCGGCACTTTTGCCGGCAAATCCGATTGTATAAAGCGTTGTCATGTTTTGTAACCTGTTCATATAAAATTAATTCGTCCATATTATATGCCAAAGCGGTTAATTTTCTTGATTGTGAAAATTTAAAATTTCTTCTTTTATTAAAGGCAATATATCTGTCATATAGTTCCTTAGATTGTCATAAGTTAAAACATCTTGCACCTTTTCCACCGGCGTCCATACACATTTATGTTTTAAAGAGGCATTTATTTGATGGCGTGATTTTTTCGTTTTTACCCCTACAAAAAAATATAAGCGTACGTATTCATTTTTATTATTTTGATACGTTAATACCGGCAATTGTAAAGGCAAAAGTGTGCATATATACCCGGTTTCCTCTTCGGTTTCGCGTAATGCACAGGTTTCAAGAGTTTCGCCAGGTTCCAAATGGTTTGGGAAAGGTATAATCGTTTTGTTGTGCTCGGTAAACCAACGCTATTTTTTCCTGTCTTTCATCCAACAATAAACAGCCGGCTTTTAAAACGGATAGGGCATTGTTGATATTGGCCGCGTTATTACAAATGTTCATAAATCGTCTTTTTCTTAAATAACATAAATGTGTATCTAAATTTTAAAAGTAAACTAATTTTAATAAAAAAGCAAAAAAGGATTTTTCGGCGGCGACGGATTTTTCACAAACCGTTAATTTTTGCTTGATTTATCAGACAAATTACAGTTATACTGGTTTCATATAACAGCAAACGAGGTTGATATGCAAGAGCCGATTTTAAAAGCAGTTGCCATGCCGCCGCGCGTCTTTTGGGCGCCGATGGTGCCGGCTATTGTCAATATCGCGGTGCAAACGCCGATTATGTTTATGTGGATTGCGTTCGGCAACAACCCGATATTCTTTATTGCGACGCTTTTGTTGGCCCATATCGGCATTATTATTTACGGGGTGCGCGAACCCCATTTATCGAATATGATGAAGGCGTCGGGCCCGGTGATGAGCCCGTCCAAAAACGTCTATCCATCCAAGGGAAATAAATTGGCTCCATGACAAAGGATTTTAAANNGTATTTTCGATGTTGGCGCAAAGCGCCTCGTCCTTTTCAACTTTGGTAGCCATTTTCGGCGTCGGCGCGGCCATGCTGATTATGGCCGTTTTTGTGACCAAATTGGGCGATATCATTTTGCCTAAGCCCAAAGAAACGCGCGTGTCGGATTTTTTGCCGTTTTCCAAGTTAGATGAAGATGGCGCGACAATTCATATGCGCAACGGGTCTTTGGCGCGCGTGTTTGAAGTCAAGGGTGCCGATACGACGCTTTTAATGCCGGAAGACCGCATTCAATTGGCCGAAGCGCGCAAACGGTGGATTGATTCGATGGCGGAGTTGGAAGTTGTATCGCGCGTCATTACGATACGCGAACGGGTGCCGTTGTTTGAAAAAGAAGCTTTCCGCGACAGCAAGCTTTTGCGTACCATTTCCGAATTATGGTTGCGCGCTTTGCACCGTATTTTCCACAACCGCCATTATATCGTGTTGTCGGTCAACGACCGCAAAACGGCCATGAAGGATTTAGTGCAAGCCAGCAATGCCTTGACGGCTATTTTGGATATGTATGAACCGGTGTTGATTTCCGAAAAAACGCCGAACCGCCACAACGACAAATCGCCGTTTTGGTTATTTGCCAGATTGCTCAGCCCGCTTTCAAACCCGAAACCGATTGTGCATGGGGAACAAGGCGAATATTTAAACGCGTTGTTGACATCGGATTATATCCATTTTACCAAGGATGAAGGCATCATTAAATTCATTTCCGGCACTAAGGAAAAATTGGCCATTTGCATGGGCATTCGCAAACCCGGCGATTTTATGGACGAACAAATGGTCGCCGATATTATCAGCATTGATTGCGAAGTGACCGTTTGCCATAACATTAAAGCCATTCCGAATGTCAAAGCCAACTTTTTGTTGATGCAACAACGGCGCATGGCATATTTGACGACCTTTTCGCAAAACGTGCAACAACAATATGATACCGCGCTGGAATGGATGGACCAATCCGATGCGGACGGGCAAACGTTGAACGAATATGCGATGAGCGTGTTTATTTTCGGCGATTCAAAAGAGGAGTTGAACTTTGGGCAAGAAGAGGTCGAAAAAATCTGCCGCTTGCACAACGTAACGCCGGTACGGGACGGATGGGCGGCGCAAGCGACGTTTTTTGCGCAATTCCCGACCTATGAAGTTTATCCGCGCACGTTTATGTATTTGTCCCGCGTGGTTGCGTGCGGCGTGTGTATTGACAAAACCGCCGAAGGGCGTCAAAAATCCGATTGGGGTCCGGTGCCATTGTCTTATTTCAGGACGATTACCGGCACGCCTTATGCATTCCAATTTCACGTGTCCGAAGAACCGTACGGCGTGGCGCATACCGCTTTAATCGGCCCGACGGGGCAAGGTAAAACGACGTTTTTCTCGTTCATGGCGGGGCAATCGATGCGCATTCCCGATTTGCGCACGTATTTCTTTGACCGCAACAACGGTGCCAAAGTATTTGCTTTGATGCAAGGCGCCCCGTATGTGAAATTTGACGGTGGCGAAGAATCCGTGTCTTTAAACCCATTGGCCGTGCCTGATACGCCGGATAACCGCGCCTTCTTGCGCACGTGGATTCGCGATATCACGGGCGGCGTGGATGCCGTGTCCGAACAAGAAATCGCGCGTGCCGTCACAACCGCGTTTGATTATTTAAAACCGTCGGAACGGTTGCTTAAAAACCTCTATAAAGCGTGTTTTGCACCGAACGGATATATGCGCACCGAATTGTTGCGCTGGGTCAATGACGACCAATACGGGCGCGTGTTTAATTCGCCGACCGATAATTTGGATTTGGAACACCGCTATATGGCGTTTGACTTTACGACGATTTTCCAAGACGGCGTATTGGCGCCGGCGGTGATCAGCTATATCATGCACCGTATTCATACGCTTGCCACTGCAACGGGCAATCCGAACCTCATCATGATTGATGAAACGGCGCCGATGTTGGAACACCCGATGTTCCGCGAACAATTTATTGTGGGCTTGCGCGAAGGGCGTAAAAAACGCCAGGCTTTNNGCTTTCCAACAGCCGCGATTTTTGGATGACAACGGCCTTGGCGATGTGATTCGCGGGCAATGTCAAACGGTGATATTCTTTAGAAACCCGCAAGCGAACCCGTCCGATTATGCGACATGGAATTTAACGCCGCGCGAGATGAATTTCATCATGGGCAAAGAATTCGCCGACCATAAATACGCGATTTTGGTCAGCCGTCCCGCCATTCACGAATCCGTTATTTTGGATATTGATTTAAGCGGGTTGGGCCCGTATTTGAAAATTTATTCGTCGGGTAACAAATCCGTGTTGCTCGCCGAACAACTGTCCCGCCAAATCGGCGATACCGATGCGTTGGTACAAGCGTATTTGGAACGTGCGTAAAAAGTGCAAATTATAACAAACGGGCGGGCGAATCATGCGGCAAATTCCCTTTCAAAATTTAGCGTGTCCGATTGATTTGGAACCGCTTAGGCTTTGTGGCGNNTGAGGGGCAAATACGGCAGGAAAGTTTTTACAAATGTGTGCATAACCATTCGTTTGATGTGGCGCGTGCCGGTTATGTCAATTTATTGCCGTCACAATTTAAACATTCCAAAAATCCGGGTGACCAAAAACAAATGGTTGCGGCCCGAACGGCGTTTTTAAATTCGGGTGCTTACAAGGGCGTTTTGCAAGCGTTGTTTGGGGCGGTTAAGGCCTATATAAGCGATATGTCCCGCAATGCCTTGTCTACACATCAAATCGGGCAGCATGCCTTTAACATTATTGATGCAGGGTGTGGGGATGGGTATTACACCGTCGGTTTGGCTCAAAAATTGGTGCAAGATTCGGACGCCGACTCTTTTTCACTTTCCGCATTCGCTCAAGAGTCGGGCAAGGCTTCTTTTTCGATTTTCGGATATGATATTTCCAAAGAGGCCGTTACCGTNNGACAAAGACATTTCTTGGGCGGTGGCAACGACGGCGCGCATGCCCGTTTTATCCCGAACGGCCGATATGGTTTTATGCTTGTTCGGATTTCCCGTTTGGGCGGAATTTGACCGCGTTTTAAAACCGAATGGGCAAGTCATTTTAATTGACGCGGGTGTTGACCACCTGATTGAATTGCGCGAAAAGATGTATGACACGGTTTATAAAAAACAAAACGCCTCTCGCACATGTGACGGGTTTGAATGCGTGAACGAACAAGAGTATAAAATTCCGCTTGAAAATTTATCCGCCGAACAAGTGGCCGATTTAATCAAAATGACGCCGCATTATTATCGGATGAACAAGGACAGGTTCAATGCCCTTATCGCCAATGTGCCCCCGTGTGTCACGCTTAATTTTCGCGTATCGTGTTACAGCCGTCAAAACGGCAGGACAAACCGATTTTAAGCCTTTTATTTCATAATCTGTAAGGGTCACGGTTTTCGGCGGCGCGGTTTGATTTTGCCGTCATTAAAACGAATCGATGCATGGGCGCCGTTACAAAACGGTTTGTTGTCAGATATGCCGCATCGGCATAATGTTTGGCGGTTGCGCCCTTCGTACGTTTTGCCGTTTTCGTCTTCAATTTCAAAGCCGCCTTGGGCATACAGCGGGCCGCTGACACCAATGGCGGGGTCTTGCAAAACACTCACTTCATACGGCAAATTCGGTTCGATAACTTCGTTTGTTTGGTTGTCGATAATCATCAACCGCCCCGCACAACATTTGTGAGCTAATTTAACGGCTGTCTTTTCAGCATTCTGCCCGTTTTCAATTAAATTCCACACACGCCCGAGTGCATCGCAAAAACGGGCAAAAGCACAATACAGCTCATTATCGGCCAATGTGTAATCTTGCCCTTTGTATAAATGTGCGCCGTCCATAATCGGCGTATGGGGTGCGGTCGTTGTGCCGTCAAAGCCGGTGTGTACATGTGCGCCGTCACAAAACGGCATGTTTTTTGTTTTGCCGCAACGGCACAGGGCAATCGGTTCGGTCAACTTCGCATAGGTTTGTCCGTCTTTATATTCGGCAGAAGCCCCTTCTTCATCGGGCATAATGAATTTTTCGGTGACAGTGTCAATCCCGCTGACCAAATACGGACCGTTTTTGGTGACCTTAATGCGCGGTTTTATAACCTGTGTTTTAGTTGTTTTTGGCATATGATTTCCCCCCTCTTTAAGAAAAAATATTGTTTTATTTTAATCATAATTGAACTGCAAAAACAACCTATAATTGCATAAAAGTGAAAAATTATTTGAAAAGTTGTGCCCCATGTTCCATATAAGTACTGTATAGGGCATATCCAAAAGGGCTGCCCCGTTCGTTAACAAGGAGGAAAAAATGAAAATATTCACGGCAATCGCTTTTTATTTGACGATTATCGGCGGCTTAAACTGGCTGTTGGTCGGTTTGTTTAACTTTGATTTGGTTTTATATTTGTTCGGCGCCTTTAATTATGTGCCGCAAATCATTTACACCATCGTGGGTTTAAGCGCGATTTGGCTGTTGGCTGCTCCGATTTACGTTAAAAAAACACGGATTTAATGTTGATACGGATTTAACAATGGCAAAGCGCCGTATTAAAGCGGCGCTTTTTTATATTTTTTTTCAGCCCGAAATTAAAGGCTTTTTTCGGCGGGGGTTATTTGAGGCCTGATTAATAACTTATGGGATGTAATTTTTTGCGGCGCTTCGGGTGTCTGAGGGACAGATTCCAAAATGGCCGTTCTTTCGCCCGTATCTGTGCGGCGAATAACGGCTTTTATCTTGAAGTATTCTTTGGTTTGGGGGTCGAACGCCGTTTTGACCGGTTCGCGTTTTTTTTCGATATCATCGTGAAAGAGCAAATCTTCAACCTTTTTTTCAAAAATCACATCTGTCGTGGTACCGATAACAAAAAATACAGCTGATGAAATGCCATACATAAGCATATGTTTAGTTTTTAAAAAACAATGCCAAGATTCTCCGTTGCACCCGAGCGGCGTCATTTTTAAAATTTTATAAATTAACTTTTCAAATGAATTGGGTTTCTTTGTCTTATGCGCTTTACATTTTGCGCAAGCACGCGAACATTTTTGGCATGGCGAGTTATTATTCAAATCTCGATCGGACATTTTTTCCCCTTTGTTTTGTCGTTAAGGTTTTAAATTACCCTCTAAGCTCAATTAATATCGCCGTTACTGTGACGTCAAGTTCAGCCATACTTTTTGACAATTTCAAATCGAATATCCTTTTGTATTTCTTTAGCAAAAGGTATTTTAATAAGGCTTAAAAGTTTTAAATTAATGTGGTGGAGGCGTTAATGTTCGACGACTTTAATTTCATCAATAAACAAAATGCCGCCTTGTGCATGTGGAATCATTTGGCGGCGAACAATACGGCCGTTCGGCAAATACAAAAACTCTTCATGAGTTTTGGTTAAACGTGAAAATAAATCCTTTTGCTCTTTTTTATAAAGCGCAAAATCTTTCACTTGCGGCAAATAGCCCTTTTCTTGCAACTTATTTAAAAATTCTTCATAAAACGGTTCGCGTTTAACCCAAGCGCTGTCCAATTTCCACAACTCGATAAAATGTTTGTTGGCAAAAGTCAACCGCGTGTTGGCGTCGAACAAACAAACGGGGCATGGCACTTCTTTAAGTGCATTTAAATGCGACAGGCGCGCATCTTCCAATAGTGCTTTCAAACCTTGCTCAGTCGTTTTGTCTTGCCCGTATTTTAATCGGTATACGTTGTGCAAAGACGTTTCGAATTTTAAATCCTGCCAATGCAAATCGGCGTTGTCGCCGGGTTCATGCGACAATGTTTTATTGCCGAAAACCAAATCGCCTTTGTCATTTTCGACCATGAGCGGAAACGGCAGTTGGTTAAGTGCGCCCAAGATAATTTCCTTTTCATCGGACAATTGTTTGTATTTAAGCGTGCTTTGCGTAAATTGCGCGGTCGTGTATGAAATATTTTCAAACCATAAAATAGTGGCTTGTTGTTCCGGATATGGCGTCTTCAGCACGGCGCCCGAAACCTTTAAATGCATCAAGTTTAACGAGTTTTGCACAACCAGTTCAAAGGATGTGCCGTTTTGTTTCAAACGGTTGAATTTTTCGGTCAAATCGCGTTGCGACCCGGGCGACAGCGTGCCTAATACCGTGTCGAAATCCGATGAGGTATTTAATAAGTTTAACATCAGGCATAACCGCCTGGAACACAACGTGTGGGTTATTTTATTTGCCGTAATTTGCAAGTAAAATCCCATCGGCGCGCTGGACAGGACGTCTTCCAAATGGTTGGCGCGTTCGATATGCAAATCGGTGCGGCGTTTGTATTTTTCAATAATAATGATGAACAAAATAAAAGCAACCAAGCATAGCGTGTAAAATAAAGACAATAAAATGCTCATCTTACACCCCCTTGCGAATCGGTTTGCGGTAAGACAGCGCTTCGGCCACATGGTGTTTTTTCGTGGTTTCACACTGTTCCATATCGGCAATGGTGCGTGCCACGCGCATAATGCGGTGGTATCCGCGCCCGGACAACATCAATTTTTCCGCCGCTTCAATCAACAAATCGCGGGCGGCATCTTCCAAACGGGCAATTTGTTCCAAAAATGCACCGTCCGCTTCGGCATTTTTTTTCGCCTTTGTCCCTTTAAAACGGTCTTTGGAAAAGGCAATCGCCCTTTCGACACGTGCCAAAATGGTTTTGGATGATTCGTTGCCGCACGTTTGGCCCAATTCCC
>DLOI01000060.1:0-17841 GCA_002477185.1 Alphaproteobacteria bacterium UBA7488
GACACAATTTCCGGGACAATCGGCATCGACTTTGCACGTTCCGTAAGGCAATTCATCGCTGTTTAAATCCGACACATATTGAAACACCATTTCGACAGGACTTCCTTCATCGTCAACTTTACAAATTGAGTCATCGCCCACATATGCATAGTCGTTGACTTTTATTACAAGAGGTTCTTTTAAATTTTCGCGGAGGATTTGTTGGCACACTTTTGGGGGCACATTGGCCAATGCGATTTCGAAATAACGGGCATCTTCCAAATAATACGCCGTTGCGGGATAATTTAATGTCGTTTTGTTATTGGCTTCCGACAAATCCAATGTATCGTGTCCCATCAACATTTGTTGTGTGGCAAGCACGACGAATTGATGTAAATCATTTATAGTTGTGTTTGATTTATATTTTGTTATCGCGTAATTATACCCGAACAACGCGCTTATCGATAGCACTCCTATTATCGATAACACTCCTAACATCTCCATCATCGTCCGGCCTTCTTGGTTGTTTTTAATGTTTCTTAATTTCTTGCGCATGGTGATTATCCTTATATTCTATCAGAATGTTGCAATCTAACGGTCATTAGAATGCAACAGGATATTAATTAAAAATTCAATATCCAAGAAAATAAAATACTTTATTAAAATCAAGATGTTATTATTTAAAAGTTGACTTTATAATTATACATTGTTACAGTTTCAAATAAATGACCGATTATTTGCAACGACATATTGAAATGATAACTTATTCATTTTATTGAATATTTTTTTTATATCAATTTAAATACGATTCGCATGAGTCCTTGGGAACTTTATAATTAAGCGAAAACACTTTCTTCCCGATATAATCAAAGAAAAATTTATTTAAAATCAATAATATGTCAGATTTACTTATCCGTATTAAACAATCTGTCGCCCGCATCGCCGAGTCCCGGCATAATATAGGCATGTTCGTTTAATTTGTCATCCACGGCGGTGGTGACAATTTTTATGCTGGGGTAAGCTACCGTTAATTTTTGAAGTCCTTCGGGAGCACTTAGTACGCTGACAAAAACGATATTTTTTTCTTGAATACCTTTTTTAAGCATTAATTCGACAGCCGCCAACGCCGACCCGCCTGTTGCCAACATCGGATCTAAAATAAAAACTTTCATTTTATCGGGGTTTTTAAATTGAGCCGGCGATTTGTCATAATACCAAACGGGCTTAAACGTTTTTTCATCACGATACATGCCGATATGGCAAACTTTGGCATTCGGCACCAATTTTAACGCCGATTCGCTGAATCCCAACCCTGCCCTTAAAATCGGCACAAATAAAACCGTATAATCCAAATCCAGCATAGGCACAGCAGCTTTCATCAAAGGGGTTTCAATTTTTGTAAGTTGTAACGGCAAATCTTTTGTCGCTTCAATCAATAAAACAGAGGCTAACCTGTCAAAAGCACATTTAAAGACATCGCCGCAAGCAGCCTTATCACGTATGACGGCTAAATTATGTTGAGCCAGCGGGTGATTAACAATAACGACAGATGGGAAATGATTGATTGACATAACAAACTCCTCAAATTTTATGCATTCAGAATTTAACATAAAAATAATTACAAAACAACCCCCAAAATCGCGCGGTAGTCCATTGTATTCTACTTAATAATCCAATGCACGGCTAAAGAATCCCTTTTTCAAGGCAGCGGGTTAATTTTCTTGACTTATGAACTTAAGACAGATATACTATTCTCCTCAGAGGGTCGGATAATCGCTGATATATTGTAATGGTATATTGGAGGAAAGTCCGGGCTTCACGGGAACGCGGTACTGGATAACGTCCAGGCAGGGTAACCTGACGGATAGCGTCACAGAAAACAAACCGCCTGACCACATGCGCGTGCGTTCAGGTAAGGTTGAAACGGGGAGGTAAGAGCTCACCGCATTTGCAGTGATGCAGATGGCATGACAAGCCCTATCGGAAGCAAGACCAAGTTAAGGCAAACCGCAGCTTTTAAGCTGTGTACAACGGGAGTTCCTGCCCGGTTGCCAATAGGTAGGTTGCTAGAGGGCATTAGTAATAATGCTCCCAGACGAATGATTATCGATTACAAAACCCGGCTTACAGACCCTCTGAGATTTTATATATTTCTTAAAAAATTCATTATCTTATCTTTTTATAGTGCGTGTGTTATCGTTATTTTTTATATTATACTTTCGGCCACATTGAAATTATTTATCTAGTATGTTATAATCAATAAATAAAAAAATTATATTTTGCCCTCTATTTTTTCTTGACTAAAGTACTTTTTTGCCGTATCTTATAGATGCATGTGCATTGCCACATGTCGGGGTTCATAGCCCGCAATGCGAACAAGACTGTAGGATATGGCAGTCTTAAAAAATCACTATATCCGTCTTTGGGCGGATGGTGCTCAATAGGATGCATTGCATCTAATAGACACACTGATAAGTTCGCTTTCGGCTATGAACATCCGCCCACCTTTTTTTAAGGTGGGTTTTGCTTTGATATTTACATAAAGGAGTTCAATGACAAAATCCGACAAGTTCCAGACAGCCGATATGCCTGATGCTCAGCCACTTAAAAAGGATGAAAAAGAACTCTATAGCATTTCTGAAAATTTTTATACACAATTCATTTATAGCGAAAAGCCGTCAAACGATTTTGATTTTATTTCAAAATACCCAACCTACCCCGATGATTTGCCTGAGGATAATGTTGAGGCTGCATTGCTTTTAATGAAAAAGTCTTTAACTTTTGAAAATAAATAGAAAAAATAAAGAATATTAATAATATATCATATTTTAAAAAATAAAAAAAGCCCCCTTATTTTTCCCGAATTATAATGCTAATTTTATTTTATAAAATTTGAAACATGTTGTTTTTTTATTGTTGCCTTAATAATTTTTAACATTTTAAAATTTCGCTTGCATTTTAGGCAAAGGTGTTGTATAAAGCACTTCATTCGGGGCGTAGCTCAGCCTGGTAGAGTACTTGGTTTGGGACCAAGGTGTCGCATGTTCGAATCATGTCGCCCCGACCATTATAAAAAAGACGGTTTTAGACTGTCTTTTTTTTATAATCAGTTGGGCGGTATGACTTGAACATGCGAAAAAAGCATGTTCGGAACGCCAGAAAAAGGCGGACGAGAGTACGCCGTTTTTGTTTTAACAAATTTTTCCCAGTTAATGTCCTTTAGGACAGCCCTTTAGGGTAAGGAGCAATAGCGACGCATAATCATGTCGCCCCGACTATTAAATACAAAAGCCGTTGTTTATAATGGCTTTTGTACTATAAAGAAAAAGGGCATCAGGATTTGAACATTAGGTTCGAGTCGAAACGTAAGCGCATGCAATGTAAAGTTTTGCTAAGGCGTCCCCTAGCACGTAAGCATATGAAATATTTGAAAAATACTGTCATTTATTAACTCTTGTCAGTCGCCAAAAATGATGATTTATTCTTTGCAAACTAACGCTTTATCTAATGCGTGCAATTCGTTTAAAAAATTATATCTCACGGGGTAATTACACGAATTATAATATTTAAGTTTTTGTGTGATTCTAGGGTTAATTAGAATAATTATTTCATTGCTTTTGAAGACTAATGTTGATAGAAATTATAAAATTAATAAAATACGCATTTACCAGGAGATTGCAATAAAATGAAATTAGTTGAAGTAAAAGAGCGAAATCCGTCATTGATTGAAAAACTGTTATGTGTATGGGAAAGTTCTGTAAAAGCAACACATTTATTTTTATCAAATGACGAAATACATAACATTAAACAATATGTCCCGAAGGCCTTGAGTGATGTACCTATTTTGATTGTTGCAGAATGTAAAAATGGAAACCCGATAGGATTTATGGGAATCGCCAATCAAACGCTCGAGATGTTATTTGTTGCAAATGAAAGCAGAGGACAAGGAATAGGAAGACAATTGTTGCAGTATGGAATTGAAAATTATTCCGTATGTAAACTTTCGGTAAATGAGCAAAATCCTCTTGCCAAGGGATTTTATGAACACATGGGGTTTACGGTTTATAATAGAACACAATTAGATGAACAAGGCAATCCCTATCCTTTGTTGTATATGAAAAGGGACTGAAGCAGACTCTTCGATGTGAGTAATCTAAACGTTATATTAATCCATGAATTGCATGTTCTATGCAACCATTGAAAATGGCTATCCTTTAATTCAGGATAGTCTTTTTTTATCATAAACCGTTTGATTGTGTTCAAGTATGTGCGGTACGATATTCGGGTGTCATCTTACAACACGAAATCTTGAACTCATATTATATCATTAGAGCTTTTAACGAAATATTTATTCAATTAGTGGAAATTATCCAATAGTCACATTTGCAATAAAATGAACCTGTCTTCTTATTAATATGAGCATCAACAGCGGCACATAAAATCACAAATAAACGTACTGTCGGTAAATTTGTTCTAAAAAATACAAAAAGCCCAAAAGATTTTGCAATTTCGAATACATATGTTTTGTATATAATGATTCGGAGAATTATATCATAGCCGCGTATATCAACAGAGCGCAAAAAAATAATAACCGCAGCATATCTTGCGGACATGATATTTAAAATGCACTATTGATAATTAAATAATAAGTGCTTATTTATATAATGTATTTAATATAAAGGAGACAAACAATGCCGGAATTTGCAGATATTCACAGTGTTTATACGCCACCTAAAAAGTTAACAGATGTAGAAATTTTGCGCGCCATAAAATTTGGCATCGCCTCAGAATTTGAAGCCATTCAGCTGTACCAACAAATTATGGAAAGCACTGATAATCCGGATGTGCATAAAGTTTTGACAGATATTACAGATGATGAAAAACATCACGCGGGTGCTTTATATAAATTGTTACAGGTTTTATCACCCGAAGATGAACAACAATACTTACACGGTATGCAAGAAGCCATCGAAAATATGAGTAAATAAATCATATTTTATAATTATCACAAATTTTCTATAAAAAACAATTGCATATAATCATATTCCGCGTTAAAGTTACTTAATTAACTTTAATTTCGGAGCGTGATTATGGTCAAATTTTTTAACCTTTGCATTCTTATGTGTTTATTCTTGTGTGCCTTTGTTGTGGGAATATTTTTGTTTAAAAAATATGTCAAAGAATACTCCACGATTGAAATTGCCTTTATTACCAATAACGATTACGCGCCGCATCTGGGGGCAGCAATTGCTTCAATACTTAAATATTCTGCGGACGATGAAAAATTCAACTTTTACGTTTTGGAAAATAATTTATCGAATGAAAATAAGGAAAATTTTCTAAAACTTAAAAAAATCAAAAACTTTAACCTTACATTTATTCATATTGACAGAGAACGTTTTCAAAAACTCAAAGTAACCAGAACCGCACTTGAAACATATTTCAGATACATTTTACCCGAAATCTTACCTGATAAAAATAAAATCCTCTACTTGGACGCCGATATTATTGTGTTAGGGTCATTAAAAGAGCTTTGGGAAACCGACATCACAGGTTATTATGCTGCGGGTTCAGTAAACGGAGGGTTGGACCCTTCACGTTTGGGTATAACAAAGTATATTAATGCAGGCGTTGTATTATTTAATTTAGATAAAATGCGCGCGGACAACATAACTCATTTCTTATTTGAAAATACTTTAAAATTAGATAAAGAAGGTTTATTGAAATTAGAAGACCAAGACGTTATAAATTATACCTTTCAAGACAAAATCCTTTTTGTCCCCGACAAATACAACCATCCGGGGTATGCATCGTTAAGAAAAGATACCATTATTGTGCACTTTGTCATTTACAAACCTTGGAAGGGAAAAATGAAAAACTTTGACGTGTATTATGAAGCGCGACAAATGACACCTTGGGCATATAAGGAAGATATTTATGTATTCAAAGGGCAAAATTGGAATTCTACAGTAAATTTTAATTCGGATAAAACACGCATTTGCCGTTTAGACAATAAACAATGCGGCACAATTCAAAAAAGCATGGCCATCACTTGGGATGACGGTACACGTGAAGTTTATACTTTAGATTTTGACAAAAAATATGCCGTTTTTGGCGGACGCCATACCAGCCGAATCGTGGCTGTAAAACACAAATTTTGGGAAGACGACGTTTATGTAAGTAACACGAAAGCTTGCCGCTTATCAAACAACGATTGTGGAGACATTTTATACCACACCAAAAATAAACTGCAAATTTTGTGGAAAGGTAAAAATACAGAAACTTTTTTATTAAAAAATAAAGTTTACCATTTTGTTCCTTAACTTATAAAAACCGTTTTACCGTTATAAAAATTCGAAGCATCGTTCCCATTTACTTCGTTTGACTTTTTGGTCAGCCTATGGTAAAATATAAAGGTAGAAGTCATTGGTTGGGAATAAAATGATGCAAACGTATTTAAAAGAAATGATGGATGCAGTTGAATTTGAAAGGGAAGCTTTTTTATCCCGTATTTCGGCCGATTCAACGATTTTGCCTCAGACCATTCACAAGTTTTATTATACCCCCTTGCAACATTTATTGCCGCATTCTAAAAAACATGATGAAAAAACGGCCGGTGGTCGCGTTTTGAACGCATTGCAACAAATTATCCCATGGGAAGAAATGCTTTCAACAACGCATTTAAAGGATTTGTATGCCAATCCCATGATTAAAGATGGCGACAGAGACAATGTATTAAAGGCATTGCGTGTGTGTTATAATTTACGTAAAGAATATGCGCACGAAATTGCCGCCCAAGATGATTATCAAAAAAAATTGGACGCTATTTTGAAATATCGCCAAATCCATTGTCTTGATACGGCTGCCTTAACTTGTGAAGCTTTAAAAAAGGATGGTTTTAAACCTTATTTTATTGATTTAATTAACCCATACGATACAAGATCTTCCCAATACATTTCTTATCACAGTGTCACATTGTATAGTGAAAATAAAAATATGTCCTTGGATGACATGTTCCATGATTTGACACATCCCGATGTGCGTCTTGTCGATTACTGGATCAATGAAGAAGGCAACGCGCAAAAAATGTTGCATCAGTTAAATCGAAGATTCAAAATCGATAAAAATTATTTATTGATATGCTCTGTCAATACTCAGAAATTTGAACAAGAAGGTACCTTGCACAAAAAATTTGTTTTAGAACCCGATTGTTCCCAAGGTTATGAACAATTTCCGCTTTTGACAGCCAGAGCGTATGAATTATTATTTGACACGCCGGACAGTTTTAATTTACAAAGGGGTGAAAAATTTCAAACAATACGCAATATTAATACGCGCGGTTCCAAACGCTCTTAAAAAATCTTATCATTTCATAGCCTTACGTGTTAATTTAACTCTTTATTTATTCTATCCTTTTATAAATCACACTTTAACGTTATTTCATAATCGTTAAACCCAACCTTTCGATAAAAAGCCAAAGCTTTGTGATTGGGAGCAGAAGCTGTTACCTTCATATGGCGAATTCCCAAAATTTTACATTGCTGTTTAAAATTTTCAATCAATTTTTTGCCAATACCTAGTCCGCGTGTGTTTTCATCCAAGTATAAATGGAATATCTCTGCAAAGCTGTCTTTGACATAATGATTTTCATTCAGGTGGATAAGGCCAGCCAAGTAACCAATGATTTGTCCATTTAGTACACATATAAAAACCGTTTTATTATCAATTAAGGTTGTAAAAAAATCTCTTGCTTGTTCCGATTCGAGCCACAATAAATTCAAATGCCTATCAAAACCTTGCTTAATTTCGTTTTCGAAAAGCTTGCGGTTTAAATTTAAAACTTCAATTAAATCAGCTCTTAAGGCTTTTTTTATAACAATATCCGGCATATATTTTCCCCCTTGTTTTTTGCGTTTAATTAAAAATTTACATTATTTGTGTCAATTTTTCAACTTCCCTCTTGATTTTTTATTAAAATGGATGTAAAAGATATGCCATACGGAATGTAGCTCAGTCTGGTAGAGTACTGCGTTCGGGACGCAGGGGCCATGGGTTCGAATCCCGTCATTCCGACCATTTGAAAAGACAGAAAAGCATAATTTTCTGTCTTTTTTTCTTTGACTCCCTGTTATACAGCCCTTTGTGGACTCTGTTTACGTCCCATTTGGGGAAAATGACAGCGAGACCTTATTTTATTCTTTCCCTGTTTTGCATACCATTTCTCTTTTTGCATACATTGCCGGCGGGACCAGCCGTAAAATAGCCCCCGCGTTCCAATGGAGCTTTGAAACAGTGAAAAAGTTTTAAACAATCATTAGTTTATCGTTTTTTCAAAAAAGCACCTACTTTGAATTTGAATGTATTTAGCGTTTTGCTTTTAATTTTTTTATCCGTTGCATGGTTACGACCTGTTCTTGCAACACGTTTTGCTATTTCAAATAACCTGAAACCTGTTAATTGAACTGCTTCACTTTTCACTTCATTTGTAACAACTGCAATACAAACATCTACAACAAGAGAAGTGTAAACTTTAGTCACACTAAAAGCTTCAACAGCAGCAATAACGTATTCATTCTGATTTCTTATGTATGGTATTCTAGGTTTAATAGTAGTCAGTTAGGCTATTAAAAAACGTTTACAAAAGGCTTTTTTGATTTTGAAGGATTTGCCTTGGAAAAAAATGGAAAATTAAAAAGACAAACCTACCAGCAAGATTCATTTTTACAAACTTTCTGATAAATATTTTACGTTTTCCCAAGCTTCTATGAACGTTACATGCATGATATATTCAGCAAGGCGATAAATCACAGGTAATTTTACCTATGGTTTATCGTCTACTTGCAATTTTAATCTTAGAAGTGGTAACGGACGCCCAAGGATACTTCTTGCGTTCTAATTTTGTATTTAGCAGAACTTGTGCCACTGTCTGTAACGGATGAAGATTTTGTATGGCCCAAATCCGTATAACGGTATCCTAAATCCATTACCCAATTTCGTGTAATGATATAAGATAAGCCCGCCTGAACGTTCCAAGCCAAGTTATTGCGATGTTCCGAACCTGAAAAAGGAATATTGGTCGACGTACCGCCTACAATAATATTAAGGATTTCCCCATTCGCCGACGTTTTTAAACGCGCCCATCCCAAACCGGCACCGATGTACGGAGATACTTTCGTTTTGGTATCAAACTCATAATAAGCATTGGCCATAACACCCATTGAACGCGTTTTTTCACGCCAATTCAAATGAACGTCTTGTCCCCATGCGTCTATTGTGGTTGAACCGCGTTCTTTAGCTTCTCCATTGTAACTATACTCAATTTCACCGCGCACCTTTCCCCACCATTGCGGCATGTCCATTTGTACACCGTATGCAACGCGTAAACCGGCCACATTATCATGCAATGTTCCATCTACAATTGTATTGGGAAAAAGTGTACCGTTACCATTAAAAACAGCACGATTATTTGCTTTGTTTTGTAAATCAACAAACGATACCCGGCCGGCAACATATTGCGTAAAATCTTGTGCTAAAGCATCGGATGCCGTAAAAAACGCTCCGACAGATAAACAAGTTATAAGTAATTTTTTCATTTAGTCTCCTTTCTTATGGATTCAACCATAAGATGTATCATAACATTTAATACAACATATGCAAGAAAAAATATACTCATCATTCAAAAAAATACATATGTATTCAAATGTTTAATTCTACATTTCAAAGAGAAGGCAACAATCGTCTAATGGGTAAAAGATAATAAACAAATTATCTTCTCATGTTTTTTCAATAAAATTTTTTTTGTTTTTTCAAATTTTCAAAATGAACTGTATCACGATATTTAAATACCCGCGCCGGATTACCGCCGGCTATTGCGCAAGGCGGGATTTCGCCATGAACGACCGCACCTGCTTGGATAATGGCGCCCTCGCCTATTTTCGTTCCGGGCAAAATCGTTACACGTGAACCAATCCATACAAAATCGCCGATTTCGATATTTTTGTAGATGTAATCTTTCGGTGTATAAGGAATGTGAGAGCCGCCGTCATAATTATGATTTTGGGCTATAATCAATAAATCAGTACCCGCACAAATATGATTGCCGAATTGCACAACCCCACCGCCTTGGACTTCGAGACCGTTAAGTCGTACACAGTCACCGATAATCGTACGTTTATTGAGTAAAACTTTTTGATTGCAAACAAAATTTGAACCGATTGATTGAGCTGTTTTACGTGCACGGCGTGTATAAGTATTGTGCATTTTAGCATAAGAACGCACGGCATGACGCCAACTTTTCTTTGGCAAAAACAAACTGATAAAATGTAACATTGAAATAACTATTCCTCCTTTTTGGATTCAAAAGTTTGCAAACATGGATAAAATGCCCGTTTAGGACAGTCTTTTTTTACAAGATTCATAATCAATAATTTTTCGCCTGCTGGGAAAAGCTTTTGTTAAAAAATAAAGTTGCAAGAAAGACCCCTGGCGGGGTCTTTCTTATCACGAAGTAATTCTTATTTTAAAATCGCATCACCGTATTGGTTTTTGGTTGTTTGCCCTTTTATACAGAACCAAACAATCAAAACGATTATACCGATAAGCGGCACGAATATCAACAAATACCACCAACCTGTTTTGCCAAGGTCATGCAAACGACGTACGGCGATAGCAATGCTCGGAATCAAAACAGCCAAATTGAAAATCATAGATAAAATTTGACGACCAAACAACATGCCATCCACTATACCCAAAACAAACGAAATGATAAATGAAAATAAAACAAAATACCAAAATTGTGACCGGATAGCGCGGCCGTTGAAGTCGGCATATTGATTTTTCAATACGTCAACGAAATAGGTGTTAAAATAATTCATAAAGTTCTCCTTTTACTTAAGCTTATGCCCTTCGGACGAAATTGATATTAGCCGATACATAATTAAAAATCAATTATTTTTTACGTCCTATTTTAAAATGTTATAATACTGTCACACTTGACAGTTAAAACAATTAAAATTTTCATAACCTCTTTGTTACAAAATATTTAAAAGCGCCAGCCATCCCATTAAGAACCCTAAAATAACGGGGAGCAATCAACCTCCTTATACAGTGATTGCTGCCTTGTTTTAAAATTGATAACTTTGCTATGGCTCAGAACAACTATCAAAAATCGTGTTTTAAAGAACAGTTTTCTAAGCAAGCCGGAATTTTTATTGACACGGCAATTCAATCTTTGTATAGTGCTGACGTCATTGATAAAAACAGAGGTAACATATGTTCAAAAAAAATTCCCTATTCTTAATTGCGGGTTTGTTCCTTACATCGAATGTCGCTTTGGGGCAAACGGTTTCAACAGACACGCAAAATGCACAATCAGATGTGTCGGTAAAGGTTGCCCCCTCTACATTGAAAGCAAACTTGCGCCGAGCAGCACTGGAAGTTTCTTCGGTTAATGTATCGAATGCCAAAGCATACGAAAATTCGCCAATTACGGAACTCAGCGCGGATAGCCAAACACTTATCAAAGGCGTTTTTGATTTTGTCGTGGAATACAACCAAGAAAAGTTGCGTTGGAACAACGGGTTGTTTATGGAATATGGCAAAACAAAAATTAAACCGGCAGGCGAACCGACAGAAACAAATGAAAATTCTGATAAAATTTTGTTATTTACCGATTATGCCTACAAAGCTTATAAATATGATACGATATATTTCGGGCCCATGTTTAATGTTGAATATCAAACTGAATTCACTCGTAACGCGGATGCTCCTCGAAACAAAGTATTTCGCGGCAAAGCTGGCGTCACTTTATTTGACGGAACAATCATTAAAGATTTGTATATCGCGGCAGTGGGCGAATATGACATGACTTATTCCGAACACGTATCCAAGNNAATGGCAGGCGAAATCGGTTGGCGTTTGGAATATGATGTGCGTGAAGGCGTAAAATTGTCGACGGATGGGTATTACCGCGATTATTTTTCCTACAGCCAATATATCGGCACGGATTTAAAATATGATTTGAATGCCAAGGCGCGCATGGACGTTAAATTATTCGACAACTTTACAATGGGTCCTTATATTTCCTATCGTCAAGGTGAAGCCCGCGAAACTTCTTTGACCGGGCGTAATATTGGCATCGGCATATCCATTGGTTATAACAACGTTTATAATTTGAAATAAATTCGCCATCAAATTACGATTAAGGGAGCGACTGCTCCCTTTTTTTCGACTAAAAGTTATTAAACGTTGTAAAATGGAAAGGGTTGACCATTTCATTATTTACTGACTTTATAAATAATAATATTGATTATTTTTTTGCGTTCGGTTATGCTTTTTGTTAAGGAGATTATTCATGACATTTATTAAAATCATTTTAGTGGCGTTGCTGGTTTTCGTACTTTATTTGCTGGCTTTATATTTTGTGCAAGATTATTTGATTTTGTTTCCCGAACGCAAATATATTTCCGCCCAAGAAGTAAAAACACCTGAATTCCAAGAATTAACCTTCAGTACTGCTTCGGGCAATGAGGTATTTACATGGTATGCCAAAGGAAGCCCCGATAAACCTGCGATTTTATTTTTGCATGGCAACGCGGGCCAAAATGCCACTTTTGCGCCTCACCTATTATTTTTAGTGCACCAAGGGTATCCGGTCATGATAATGGAATACCGTGGTTTCGGTAAAAGCAAGGGGCGATTTGATGAAAAAGCCGTTGTTGCGGATGCCGTAAATGCTTATCAACAACTTAAAATGATGGGACATAAGCAAGTTGTGGTTTTTGGTTATTCGCTCGGCACAGGGGTTGCTTCCGGTATGTTAGAGACAATTCAACCGGATGGGTTGATTTTGCTGTCGCCGTTTTATTCAATGGTTCAAATGGTCAATGAACGCAAAATTCCATTTGGTCAATATTTGTTAAAATACCCTTTCCTTTCAAATTCTTATCTTTCTAAGTTAAACACGCCGTTATTAATTGTGCATGGGCGCCAAGATCCACTTATCCCCGTTTATCATGGGCAACAATTATTTGAAAGGGCTCAAACAATGGATAAAACGGGTGTGTTTTTAGAAGGTCAAACACACAACAGCGTTTTTTTTGAAGATGGAGCACAAGGAACTATTTCCGATTGGTTGTCCGACCGTTTTAAATATCAAATGCCGACAAAATAATTTGCTGTAGTTTGGATAATCCGAAAATTTATCAGAACATAAAAGTTCTTTTAAAACATTTTCAGTAAAAATTGAATATGTTATTGAAATAAGTTTTTGATTGCCCTAAATAATTATCATTCAAATGAAGGGGGAATAATGAATTATTTTAATACTTACTTTATCGACGTGTTTAAATACCATTATGCAGACTTTGGCGGACGTGCCACGCGCAGCCAATTTTGGTTTTTCGCACTGTTTTCATTTATCATTTCATTTATTTTATGGGCAGTTGACGGCGCTGTTTTCGCGCGTCCTGTTTTAGCTTTTATTTACTGGTTGGCGGTTTTGATTCCGACTGTTGCCATCGGTGTACGGAGATTGCATGATTCGGGCAAAAACGGGTTATTGTATGCTTTAATACTTATTCCTTTTTTGGGTGGATTAATTTTGCTGATTTTATTTTGCTTGCCCGGAGATGCCAACAAAAACGCCTACGGTCAACCTGTGTACCATAAAAAATAAAAAAGAAAACTTTGACTTTGAGTTTTTTAAAAGAAAAAGACGAATTTTCTTGACATTTAAAAAAAAATATGCTAAGTTTATATATAGTTATCCACACGAGTATCTTGTGGGACAGGCTCCTTGATTTTAGGGGCTTTTTTTTATGCCTAAATGAAAATTTACCGTTTTAAATCCACGAGATTTAAAGCGTTTTTTTTATGGGTATTCAACGATTTTACCAGGAGAAACACATGAGTGAACATATTAAAATCAATAATGTTGTTCCGCGCATTCAATATGTTGCGGATGGCATTAAAAAGGTTTATGAATTTCCCTTTCCCATTTTTAAAAAAGAAAACATAATCGTATATTTGGATGAAACGATCATTACAAAAAATTATACGGTAACAGTCAATAAAAACCAAAGCAACGGTAACGTTACTTTTACAAATGCACCTGCAACAGGGGTAATGGTTACTTTATTACGTGACCTTGAAATCGAACGCACTTCCGATTTTCAAGAGGGAGGCGCTTTGCGGGCCAACACCTTAAACGACGAATTAGATTTCCAAATTGCCTGTGTCCAACAAGTTGCAGAAAATTTAAATCGCACGTTAGTGTTGCCACCCTATGCATCCGGTAACGATTTGGACTTAACTTTGCCAACGCCTAAAGCAAACAAAGCCATAATTTGGAGCGAAGACGCAACGCATCTGGAAAATTCAGACATCGAAATTAACAGCTTAACAACTTCAATGGAGCAAAAGGTACAAGAGGTAACTAATCAAGCCGCTACGGTTGCTCAATTGGCACAACAGGCGTCACAAAGTGCAAGCGCGGCAACGACTCAGGCACAAACCGCGACGACATTAGTATCACAAATGTCAAACGACATGAATGAGTTACGTACATTAGTCAATAATGCTTTACAAAATGATGGTAGCAATATTGATTTGGAAAGCATGCTATCCAGTATAGGTTTTTCGGGCACCGGATCACTGAATAACGGGTATTATAAACTGCCGGACGGATTAATTATTCAATGGGGTACTGTTGTTTGCTATGCCACATGGAACGAGTTCAATTACCCGATTGCCTTCCCGCATGCTGCCGTCATTATTGTTGGTGGCGGTTCATCAGATGCTGCTTTCACCGGCACAGCTGCGCAAGGTCTTACCAGTGTTAAGTTAAATAATGCCACCTCGTTTAGCGGACGATTTGGTGCCGGCAACCAATATGGGGAAGTCAATTATATTGCTATCGGTTATTAAGGAGGAAAAAATGGTTAAGTATTATAAAAATGGTTTTTATGAAACTCATATTGAGGGGAGCGTTGAAATTTCAGATGAGTATTGGCGCGATTTGCTAAAGGGCCAAACCAACGGTCAAATTATTACATCTGACAGTTCCGGCTACCCGATTTTGACACTTCCCGTAGATATGTGTTCTTATAAAGAAAAGCGCGCAGCAGAATATCCCACTGTGGGGGATATGATTGACGCTTTGATAAAAGCGCGCGCCGGCAACGTTGAAGAATTAAATACATTATGCGCTTTACGCGAAAACATTAAAGAAAAATACCCGAAAGAATGATTTTTATTTTTGTCAAAAAACTTTCAGGTTTATAAGATAAAATTTTTAACATTGTTCTAAAAGAAGTTACGTATCAGAGCATCTTTCATATACAAACAACGAGTGGCAATAAATCTCTAAAATGTGCAGAATCAAGAAAAATAAGTTTCTGATAAAAAACTTAAGGACTATAATCGTCAATGCAAATTATCAATCCATGTGTCGAAGATTACTGCTAATACTTTCTTGATTTTCAAATAAAATTTGAATAGATGTGCTGACAGTGAAAAATCCCGCCTTTNNGGATTTTTTATCAATAAGCTTATACTATGCTACCGTTAAGATTATTCGGCAACGGCTTCTTGAGCCGGTGTTTCTTCTTTTTCGGTTTTAGCAGCTTTTTCAGCCTTAGCAACAGCTTTTGAAGCTTCGTCCGCCGTACGCGCAATATTCACGCGAATGACTTCCCGAACATCCGGGTGCAATGACAAACGAACATCAAAGATACCCATATTTTTGAATGGCTGAGCCAAATCAATTTGACGGCGTTCAATTTTGAAACCGGCATCATGAATAGCTTCTGCAATATCGCGAACCGTTACGGAACCATATAATTGACCGGTTTCGGCGGCTTGGCGAATAATGACAACCGACAAACCTTTCAATTTTTCGGCCAATGCTATGGCTTCTTCTTTTAATTTCAAGTTGTGCGCTTCATATTCGGCACGTTTGGCTTCAAAGAAAGCCATGTTGTCTTTTGTTTTACGCAATGCTTTTTTTTGCGGCAACAAATAGTTTCTGGCATAACCGTTTTTAACGGTAACAACATCACCCATTTGGCCAAGGCGTTCAATGCGTTCTAATAAAATAACTTCCATATTACGTCCTCCTTATGGGTTAATCGTTGCTGACAAAGGGCAACAAAGCCAAAATACGGGCGCGCTTGATAGCTTTTGACAAAGCGCGTTGATGTTTGGCACATGTTGCAGAAATTCTAGACGGCACCATTTTACCGCGTTCAGTGATAAAACGGCTTAAGAATTTTACGTCTTTGTAATCAATGTTACATTTTTTGTCCGAACAAAACGGGCAAGATTTTTTATGACGTGAGAAAGAACTTTTCATTTCAGCCATTACATGTCTCCTTGAGTGATTTCTACATCAAATTTGTCATCAGACTTTGATTTTCTGTATTTGGGTTCCAACATAACGGATGGATTTTCTTCCAATTCGTCAACTTTAACCGTCAAAAAGCGTAACAGATTTTCATCAATGCGTTCCAAACGTTCCAATTCAATAATGGCTTTGGCAGGTGCATCGACGTTAAACATCATGTAGTAACCTTTGCGGTTTTTTTGGATTTTGTATGCGAGGTTTCTTAAACCCCAATCTTCGCGTTTTGTGACTTTGCCACCGTTTTCGGCGATGACGGCTGCATATTTGTCAGCCAGTTCGCTTACTTTATTCGGAGTCAAATCTTGACGCGCAATAAATGTGTGTTCATAAAAAGGCATTTTATAGCTCTCCTTTTGGATTTTCTCGTTTTCGGTTTTTGCTTGTCTTTATCCCCTGATAAAGTGCCTGAAAACATAGCCTGCACATTAGATGCAAGCAAGGATTTTTAAAAAATCAAGCTTTTGTATACATCATATGAAACAAAAAAGCAAGTGTTTTTATCATTTTTTAAGCTTTTCTTTCCCTTAGCATAAAAAGCATGGGAAATTTAAATTAAACCAAAACAACATTTTCGAACACCGATACATTACACCGCAGGACGGACATTTGTTTATATATCTGCTTAGGCCCCAAATTTCAGTTCGTCGGTTGAGCCGTATTATTTTGAGGCGCCGCAGTTGGTGCCGATTTGCTTGTTACCCCTACTGCCGAGGAGTTATTTATATTTTGAGCGCCGTTTGTCGTTTTTTGTGTATTGCCTTTTTGCAAGGCACCCTTGGCAGTNNAGCCATAGCCGATGAGACAGTTTTGCGCGCTTGCCATTTGCGGTCTACATTCGGGCGGACACGTTTTGGCACAGTAATGTTTTTGGTCAATGGTTCTACGGCAGCTTTAGCGGGGACAGAAACACCCGTTTGCCCGTTTGGCATTAAACCGTCAGCTTCAGCGTTTTGCCCGCCATTTTCTTCAGCCAATAACTTTAATAACGGGTCATCAACTTGCACACCCGTCCCCATGGCGCATCTGTCCTTGCCAACGAACGGTTTGGACGTATCCACTAAGGCGGCGGCATAATACATAATATCGCGGCATTCATTCGGCGTAAATGTAAAATGATAAGGGACAATCGTTACTTTTTTCCCTTCCTGTCCAATTGTGGCAGTCGGATTTTTTTCACAGTATGCCAAGCATTCATTGGGTTTATACTTATTAATGATTATCCGTTCGGCACCTTTGGTTAAAATAACGGCCGTCGCGCGAATATCGTCCACACGGTAATCAGATGTTAAAAGTTGTCCGCGCGTGACATTTATCGTCGCACCGTTATGGTCTTGCAACTTTGCCGTTGTGCCTTGGCTGTCAATCAAATAATAGGGTTTTGATGAAAACCGTCCAAATTCGGCCAAAACCTTTGGACAATCGCAATCGGATTTCGGCATTGTCAGCTCGTGTTCTGCCCC
>DLOI01000060.1:17926-19377 GCA_002477185.1 Alphaproteobacteria bacterium UBA7488
ATCGGACATCCGAGCAAGGCAGCCCGCCAAAAATATTCGAAAGCTTTTTTGGCATCAACCGTCACGCCCAAATCGCCCGTGTAAGATAAAACGCCCAAAATGTTATTGGCCAAAGGCGAACTGCGCCGCGCGGCATTTTCAAAAAAGGCAACAGCTTTTGACGGCGCATAATGATTCGAATTTTGTTCCATATAATAAAGTCCGAGTTGTTCGGCCACCTCGCCCTCTTGCTCATCGGAAAGTTCTTTGGATTGCAAAGCGCGCGTATAATATTGAACAGCCAAATCGCCGAGCCCTTCATCCATTGCACGATGCCCCATAACCGCGAGCGCAGGACCATAACCCAAATTAGCGGATTTTTCGCAATAAAGCCCGCTATATTCATGTGCCGGATATCTGATACAAAGTTGATAAAGAGCCTTCTTCCAATGCTTTTGAGATGCCAAACCCGACCATTTGGTCCAAGCGACATCGGGATCGTTAAACCCACATAAATCATAGACATTCGTATCATTGTTCACTTCTGCTTGCGCGACCATTTGATTGCAATCTTGCGGCGCTTGCAATTTTTGAGCCGTTTGAGCGTGCAAAGGCAAACAAAAAGCCATTCCCAATACCAAAAGCAAATATGAAAAACGCATGTCTTCCCTCCATCAACGAATCATATATGAGTACAGCATATCAAAAAGATAAGGCTTGTACAAGGGAAAAACAACACTTGACTTTTTTAAAGGTTTACGTTATATTTTCTAAATTCAAGCGGCGCCTTTATAAACGGCCGTTTTGAAAGAAACATTTTATGATTTAGGAGGACATTGATGCCAATTATCACACTACCCCCCGACTATAAACCCTCTCAAAAAGAAGAGTATATGAATGAAAACCAACTGGAATATTTCCGCCAAAAATTAATCAAATGGCGTGATGATTTGGTTAAAGAATCCGAAAGCACATTACAAGATTTAAAACACACGACGTTAAACGAACCGGATCCCAATGACCGAGCCAGCAATGAATCTGACCAGGCTTTGGAATTGCGTACACGTGACCGTATGCGTAAGTTGATTAAGAAAATTAACCAAGCGTTAGACCGCATTGAAAACGGTACGTACGGATACTGTGAAGACACAGGCGAACCTATCGGATTGGCCAGATTGGAAGCGCGCCCGGTTGCCACGTTGAGCATTGAAGCTCAAGAACGCCATGAACGTAAAGAAAAAACGCAAGCCGACGAAGAGTAAATAATGACACAGGCCCCCTCAAACATTTGGGGATTAAAGCAAGGCTTTATTTTGGCTTCGCGTTCTCCTAAAAGATTGGAATTGCTTAAAAATGTCGGTCTGATTCCTGAAAAAGTAGTCAGTGCGGATATTGACGAAACCCCTTTGAATAACGAATTGCCCGCGCGGTATGTACGACGTATTTCGGCGCAAAAGGCACAAGCCGTGATG
>DLOI01000060.1:19443-19882 GCA_002477185.1 Alphaproteobacteria bacterium UBA7488
AAAAAAGCCATAAAAAATTTACATTTATTATCGGGTCGCAAACATCGTGTTGTGACGGCCTTCAGCGTTGTCAAACCCGATGGGAAAATCATTACAAAGGTCAATTCGACTTCGGTAACGCTCAAAAAATTGGATGAAACGGATATTCGTGCCGTCATTCAATCGGGCGAATGGCAAAACGTGGCCGGCTATCAAATTGAAGGGGTTTTCGGCGCTTTGGTTAAAAACATGAACGGGTCGTATGCATCGGTTGTCGGCATTCCCGTGCATGATGTTGCCAATGTGTTGCGCGGGGTATTATGCGGTTAATTCAAAATCATGCATGCGGCGAAAACCGTGTGGTATTATTGGATAATGACGAACGCTTAAAGGCTTTTTATATTCAGCGAGAAGAACGGTTAAATTTGAATGAAGTCGTGACAGGCGTCATTACGCAAAA
>DLOI01000060.1:19899-22016 GCA_002477185.1 Alphaproteobacteria bacterium UBA7488
TTTAACGGGCAAAAACGAATCGGTTTTTCTATACACGAATGAAAAATATGACGAAGGGCAAAAAGTCAATATTTTAATTACCAAAGAGGCACGTTTGGGCAAAGATGCCAACGGCAAAGTTGTTACTTTGCCTTCAATGAAAGCGCCGGACATTGCCGATGTTTTATCGCGTACGGAAAATTTGTCCATTGAAGAATGTTGGGATGAATTGGATTTGGATACACGCATTTTAGCGTTATTAATCCCTTTTGTTCCGCTACAAGGTGGCGGGTCGTTGCATATTGAGCGCACAAACGTCGCTTGGACAATTGACGTTGACACCGGCAACAGTGATTTGGAAGCGCAGATTATCAATCAACGGGCGGTCAAAGAAATCGTCCGACAAATTAAATTGCGCGGTTTGGCCGGCATCATTTTGATTGATTTTGCAGGCAGCAAGCATAAAGGCGAACAAGAGATTTTGCGCTCTGAAATGATTAATTTGTTGAAAAAAGATGACCGTTCGCAAGTTCTATATTTTACCGCGGGTCGGTTATTGGAAATTAAGCGGCAAAGAACATATGCTTGTGTGGCCGATGTGATGTTGGGCGAAGATCGGCATTTTACACCGATAACAATTGCTTATATGATTTGTCGCGCCGTATTAAAATCCAAAAAAATTATGCCGACGATTGTTGCCCGACCTGAAGTGATTGAATTAATAAGGGAAAAATTAAAATTTAGGGCTAAATTCCAACCCAATTTAAACATTGAACCCGACTTTTTTGAAATTAAGGAGTAATTTAAATGGACAAAGAAATTCCCGTTTTAAATAAAAAATGTCCGATTTGCGGCAAACCTGCGGTGCTTGAATACCAGCCATTTTGTTCGAAACGTTGTGCCGATGTGGATTTAAACCGTTGGTTTAACCAAGGATATGTTGTCCATACAAATGAAGTTCCAAGCGTGGAAGAAATTACGGCCGAATTATCAAAAAAAGAAGAGTGATTTGAAAATCATTTGTAAACGTGTTTTTCCCTTTAAATTGAATAACACGAATTTATGCGATAGTGCGATAAAAGACAAAAAATTATTCAAAATTGCGTTTTTTTCAAAAAAAGTACTGGACATCTGTCAAAAAATAAGTTATAAAGCATGTACTTTCGTTTGAAAGAGGTCTTGCCTGGGTAGCTCAGTTGGTAGAGCAAGGGACTGAAAATCCCTGTGTCGGCGGTTCGATCCCGTCCCCAGGCACCATTTAAAAACCGCGGATTCCTTGGGGTCTAGCGGTTTTTTTATTGTTGTCTTCTGAGATTTGCTGGTCCTGTAACACAAGCGTTTGACGTTTCTGCAAGCCGCGTTATTAATGGCGAACGGTTCAAACGACACGGAGAGGTTATGCGAAAAACAATTTATCTATTTTAAATAAAAAATCCTTAGCGAAACCTCTTGTGACGGCAATTCAATGCACAGGAAGCAAATGTCTTAAGGACATTTTCTCTGAGCATATCAATGTAACCTAAAAGAATTAAGATATAAAAAAAATCTGAATGAGTTTTAGTTAGAATGAAGCATTTCCAAGTACCATTAAAACCGACTGATTTTTAAAGTTTGGCATTTTTTTTGACGTATAACAAATCATTTAAAAAAGTAAAAAGGGTACAAAAAGGTATCATAACATATAATTATTTCCTATAATTTTATGAAAGTTGCACACCTTGAAATAATATCGCCGTCCTTATTTTTTGATGAATTCTTTAAAATAAATTACCCCTCAATTCATGAGAGGTAAGGATAAACATCATTTTTGTTAAAACTTTATTTGGTTTCAATGACTGGGGCAACGGCGCTGCCAGCTCCCGAAATACCGGTAATGGAATCAATGGCATTTTGAATACCTTCTTTGCCCGTGTAAATTGTAACATCCCCGTTTAAATCGACGTCAAATGTTGTTTCATAAGATGTATTCATACTATAGTCAAATAAATTAACACCCAAAGCAGCTTGACCTTCGGGAGAATAATAATAACTGCGCCATTCTTCATCCGTCATATTGGAAGATTGCGCCAATATCGACAATTTTGAGGCTATGTCCAAAAGTTCATTCGCTCGATATCGGTTCATTGCCATTGTATAAC
>DLOI01000060.1:22046-22898 GCA_002477185.1 Alphaproteobacteria bacterium UBA7488
TAGCCAATACTCCCAACATTTCGACCATTGAACGCCCGTTTTGATTTTGTTTCATTATTAAATCCTTTCTTAATTTAAAGAAGAGGGAAAATCCCTTTATACAAGTTTAAGTATAAATATTTCTTTTTTTATTGCAATGAAATTTACCNNNNCCCCCCCCCCCCCGAATTATTTTATAAGTTATTGACATATCATAATATTTATCCAAAAAGAACACTCGGCAAAATCAAAAATAACGTTTTATTTACAATTTAATTGGCGCTAACGAAATAAACGGTCGATTTATTTCAATGAAAACCAAGAAACCCACGAGTAAAAATCGTGGCGATAATTATTGTCCTTAAGAAAATTATTTTAATAATATGAATAACTTATAAATCATTTTACAGGGACGATATACATGATTTGGGATATTAAAGTATTTGTAAAGCGATTCGGCAACTCTTAATTATACTAATTAGAATTGTAAGCTGTAAGAATGCCGCATGGGACTTTATATCAAGGGTCAATGAACGTTTAACCGCGTTGCCGATTGTTGTCAGGGTTAGCTGAGTTAAACGGTGCTCGGGGTAAAGATTTGTAGGCAATTTGTTCTTCAATACATAGCCTGTCCAACACTTTATTCTGCAATGTTTCGCTGATTGATTTGGAGTAGTAGTAATACTCGGCATGGTCAATTTCACCGCGGGGATAAAAAATATTTTGAAATTCTTGCGGTCGTGCCATATCACATACGTAATCTATTAAAGTTCCGACCAAAGCGTCACACGTTTTGTGTTCCGTCAAATTGCGCCGATTAGCCCGAATAACCAATGCCCGCAATAAAAATCCCGCTTGTGTTGGTTCTATGGT
>DLOI01000060.1:22907-24056 GCA_002477185.1 Alphaproteobacteria bacterium UBA7488
GCTTGCAAAATTTGATTTAAACGGTGCGGCAAGTAAGTTTCCCCTTCATCAACCCATGGATAAGTATTTTCCATATCGGGTTTTTCGACAAAGTGTACCAAATCCACTCGTCCCAAGGATTTGCCGATAGAATTTTCACCGGGGGCAATATCCTTTAAATCCGTTTCAAATTGATGAATAAGATTTGCCGCCGCCAAATTGAAAAAAATATGTTTCGAACTTAATTTATTACCCCACTCAGGAGTATATTTCGCATATGCATCAACGGCGAAATTATCAACTGTCCGTTTTAAATCATGTGCATCCGCTTCAAACGAGTCCACCAAAACCATGCGAGAGGCAATATGCGTAACTGCTTCGGCGGGATTTGAATACGGGTTGGAATTCAAAAGGCCGTGAAATTCATCTGCAATGCATGCCAGCAAAACACGTTTTCCGGGCAAAGATAACACGTTGTTATGTTCAATGTTTTGACCGGTATTTTGCATCAATTTTTCATCAAATAAATCTGCACCCATCACGCGGTTGATAAACAGAATATCATCAACATATTCGGGGGTAAATGTATCGGCAACAACCTCTAATGGACGATGATTGTACAATTTAAATGCCGGATGTGCGACAAATAATAAATGCGCAATATTCAAAGCATGTTCATCCGCAGCGCATTGCGCATCCATTTTTAAAAATGAGACAATTGAACGGTTCGTTTGCAACAATTCGGGCGTATAACCCGCTTCGGCAATTAATTGCGCTTTTTGTCCCGGTGTTATCATGAACGTGCTCCACGCGCACGACGCCTGTCCATAATCCCTTGCAAAATAGAGTCATAGCAGCCCGCCCGTGTATCAATTTTTTCACGATGGTGCGTGTCCTGCCCCAATCTTTGGCGGGCATGATTGACAACAAATGAATTATGACTCATCAAGACGGCCTCTTTGATGTCATAGCATTCTTGAGCAGCGCGTGGTGTACCGTTATATTGTATTAAATTTTCCGAATCAAAAATATATGTTTTTGAATTAACACCTTGCGCCAACGTTTCAAGTCCTTCTAAAATAGGCATTTCTTTAAGCAACAAATCAGGCAATTTGTCTTTATCGGCGTTATCGGCAATATAATCCACCAAGACCACCCCAATTGCAACAT
>DLOI01000060.1:24159-24525 GCA_002477185.1 Alphaproteobacteria bacterium UBA7488
CGCATACGGGTACCCAAATAATCGTCTTTGGCCTTTAATTTATATTCAAACACGTTTTTATCTGCCGCTTCGACATACGTTTGAACCGATACGCGGCGCATCTTATCCCTGCCCCACGGGTCCATAGGTTTGACATGGGCAAAGGCAGAACGTAACAGGTGGGCAAAAACATTGCCGTCAATACCCGTTTCATTTAACTTTTTTTGCCATAAAGGCACATAAGCGCTCAACAAGCGGACGCTTTCTTTTTCCATTAAATCGACCATGTGCGGATTAAGATTTCTTAATCGATGAGCCAACACCAATTTGCTTAAAGTTTCATCGCAACGTTCGGCAATTTGCTCACAATGTTCAGCCGGTTGCTGT
>DLOI01000060.1:24543-28240 GCA_002477185.1 Alphaproteobacteria bacterium UBA7488
GGTAGCGATTCTTGAGGGGGCACTTCGTATCTTTATTTGATTTTTGAACACTAAATAAAGTGGATTTAAATTCCCATTGTTCATCGCGTGTCATATCCTGAGACGTATGAGGATATGCAAAAGCTGTTATCAAAGCACAGGCATCATTGCCAAATAATTTTTGAATTTGGGCAGCACCAAGGGTTTGTTTGCCTTGTTCAGCAGATTTCGGATTAAGCGCATAAAACAGATAGGCCCCTACATAGAGGGTTTCCTTATCGGTTTCGGATAGAGGCAAATTTGCCCCCTCAAGAATCGCTACCATTTTTTTGATTTTGTCAAATACGCTGCGATTTTTATTTTCATCGGTGTAAACTTTTGCGTGCAAATCATAGGAAATTTTGGCGGCATTTTGAATTTTTGAAATGGGCATCTTAAATCCTCCAATCATTTTTTCTTTATTATTTAAAGGGGTATAGGCTATATTTCACCCAGTAAAAAATAATTATATGACATATTAGCAAATGTTCATCCTTTTGTCAAATATTTTTCACCAAAACCGCGGGTGCGATTTAAAAAAAATCTTAGAAAAATGTGAAATTTTTCGTTGATTTTAATATTTTTTTATGGGATACTTATGCCATATCATTCGCTTTAGAAGGAAAGATAATATGGCACAACATTTGATTGAACAGGAAGAAAACTTTAATATCCTTAAAAATGTTTCCGGGGATTTAATGGTTTTAATGCGCGCCCGCATGGAAAATGCACATGAACCGCGTATTGTGTACGACGGCGGTGAGCATGCTTTATTATACCGCAATGAAAACAACACCGTTATTTTGGATTACATTCATCCGCAAATCCGCGAAGATTTGGCTCATGCCGAAGGTGTTTTGATTGTTGAAGCACAAGGTCAATCCATTATTCGCGAATATGTCGTACCGGTCAAAATTATGAAAAAAATCCCGTTGCCTAAAGGGATTAAAGAACCTGAATAAAAGGCACATTTTGTTAATTTTTAAAAATCCTTCCATTGATGGGGGATTTTTTTATTGGGGATTATCGCAAGACGGTATTTGCTATTTACGCTCTATAAAAAAACAAAGTTATTCGTTCGCAAAAGAATAAAAACTAACAGATTTTCAATTTTCGAAAAGACTTTAAACCGTTCCGACGGATTCAAAAATATTCGCTTTGATTTGCGGCATCGGCGCATCCGGGTACGATTGAGGTAAAATTGTTTCAACACGAGCCCACGACGGGCCTTTTAAACACATTTCCAACAAGGCGTTAACGGCCTCAATTTCCCCTTCAGCCCAAATTTCCACGCTTTTGTCGCGCCGATTGCGCACAAAGCCGGTTAGATTTAATTTCTTAGCTTGGCGCACCGTCCAAGCACGATAGCCGACTCCTTGAACGCGTCCTATAACTTTGATATGAATTTGCATGCGTATCCTTTTAATTTAAAATGAAACATATAAATCGGTTTTAAGTTAATGGGTTAAAATTAAACGTCGTTTTATGCGTTTCAATACCGATAAACTGACGGCGGTTGGTTTAATTCTTCCTTATTTTTCATCGAAAATTATACGGCAGCGTTGTCAAAATGTCAAGAAAGGGGAGAAAATCCCCCTTCCCTTTAAATGCTGAATAAATTACTTTTTCAAAGCTTCGCTGAGCGAATTAAGCAATTGGCGTTTGAATTGATCCTTGGGATCCACTTTTTCTTCAGCTTTAGCCGGTGCGTTTTGAGCGGCAGCATTTGTATTTGTTTGAACGGCAGCTTTTGGCACGGCACGGTTTTGCGTATGTCCTTTCAACGGGCGCCCCAAAGCCTTTTCACACAAATTATAACCGGCACTTGCATCCGTCTTGTTTTGGCCGATTGGCAGTGTTATGCCTTCTTTTTCGGCAATCCGATCTGCCAATTTTGAAATGCCCGCTTTGGCAATTTCTTGCGTAACCTTTTTGGCATCTACCGACGGTTTGAGATTTGTAAACGGCCCCGAAATTTTAACCACTTGGGTCAATGCCAAAGCGTCTTGCCATTTCTCGCCCGCTGTCGGCATACTTGGCACCATTGTCAAACTTAAACGTTCTTGCGGTAAATTAATATCCCCGCTGACCGCGAAATTGACTGCCGATGTTTCAATCGCGATTTGATTGTCGGATGTGATAACACCGTTCTTAACGCTTAAGTTTATTGCACCGCAAACCAGCTCGCTGACTTGATCAGATGACGAAAAACTCATAGGATTTGTTTTATTTTTAATCATGCCGATAGCTGCCGGCAAAGAATTAAACCATTTATCAACAATCTTGCCTTCGGATACTTCAATTAAAATTTTTCCATTTAATGCATCGACAAATGTTTTAACGGAATCTCCCCGAGTAGTCAGATTAATATTGGCCGACACCGTTGAATCTTTCAAATGCTCGGTAATGGGTTTAAATGTGTTCAGTTTCAAATCGTCAGCATTTAAATTCACTGCTGCCGCAGCCGGCATTGAAGACGCATTTAACCTGGCATTACCCGTAATATTGCCCGCAACGGTACGAGCCGCCAATGAGGAGACATTTAAATCTCCATTTTGAAGGGTAGCGGCCATTGTCAAGCCGATGTAATCCAAATCGGGAATTTTGATATTTTTCGCCGATACATTTACCTTTGCATTTGCCAATTTCAAAGCTGACAAGTCAATTTTTTCAGATGAGAACATCGGGCCCGATTTTTGAGAGGCCGGAGCATTTGAAACGGTTGTTTGAGGTTTGTCCGCAATAAAATCTTCAATATCCAAATACTGTGAGGTCAACGCGGCAACTATATCGGGAACTTTGTTCTTTAGCGAAATCGAACCTTTAACAACGATATCGGATTTATTGGCATTCACCGTAACCGTATTTAAAGTAACCAACTCTTTATTAGCATGAATGTTAAATTCGCCCGAAATCGGTTTAACGCCAAATCCAAAAGCTAATTTCGCATCGGCCAAGTCAAACGAACCTTTGGCAGAAACACTAACATCCTTTTGAATATCTTCAGCAGTGATATCTGCCGTCAATTTAGCCTTAGCATTATCCAACGTGACGACCAAAGGATTTAAAGTAATATCTCCGTCAATTGCCCCTTTAACGGTTGTATTTAATGTAAACGGGACAGCCGGAACTTGTTCAACTTTACCGGCAGCCATTTCTATCGTTTTGGCCAAATTGTTGCCTTTAATTTCAATATTGGCAACTATATCACGCAAGTTGGCGGTATCACCGATTTTGCCGGCAATCTTAGCATTCATATCAAAGGCTTGGGCGTCCAAATTAAACATATAGTCCGTTTTTTTTGCCAAGAACCCTGCAACATCGCCCAAGTTACCCGACAATTTAACCGCTTTGCCATCATAAATAACCGTCATGGAAAACAATTGCAATTGTTTAACAGAGGCATTTGCAATCGACACATTTTGCGTTTTGTCATTGTCCGTATAGGAGACCGATAATTGTTTTATAGAAATATTGTCAATGCGCAAACGGGAAAATAAATCCGCTGCGTTAGACGTTTGAGCGGGGGCGGTTGCCGTTTTCGGAGCAGCAGCGGCAGGATTTGCATCGCCGAATGTCCAATTGTTTTTATTACCCTTTTGAATCAAAGCAATAACGGCCGTTCCCAAATTAAAATCTTTGAGTTCGACATTACCCGACATAAGCGGCAACAACGCCA
>DLOI01000074.1:0-3756 GCA_002477185.1 Alphaproteobacteria bacterium UBA7488
TATGATTAAGGCAGGCACTTCCGCCGGAATGACGCGATGGAATTTAACACCGTCATAAAAACCTTGGCGTGTTAATTCTTTGATGCGTGCCACTGTTTGAGGGGCAATTTCAGGTTCCAGTTTAATAACAACGCGTCCATAATCCAAATCCATATACAGCGTGTTTTCTTTATCTAAATTTTGAGTATTCATATTCTGTGCTCCTGCCATAGTTGTTGTAAAAATAAATGAAAAAACTAAAATAAGTTGATATAATAATTTCATTGTGCCCTCCTAATTAACCGGTACTTCACATGTGGGTTCATTTCCGTCACACGTTAAAACGGAAGTTGTTGTATTTGCGTCAGAATCTTTTAAATCCGATTGGGTGGTGGACGTATCCGTTTTTACTGCGTCAACGACATTGGAAACAATCGTTTGAGCTTCTTGACCATCAAGAGCCTTCAGCGCAGTTGTTACATTTTGGTTGCTATCGGGCGATTTGGCGGGCATCGGTTGTCTAAGACCGATAACAATTCCGATGACCATACCGATAACGAACAACATAATAATGTTGCCCCATGTTTTTTTAATACCCATTTTTTTCATTTTTCCCCTTTCTTTATTTTGTTAAATTATTGTTTTTGCTTCATTAAAAATAAATGGACTTTTATAACCGTCAACCTGATGGACAAAAACATTATTGCCCTTCATAGGCATCAGCCCGTTCAATTGTCCTTAATGCTTTAGCTGCAATGGATGCCGTCGGCAAATTTGTTTGTGATAATTGTTCCAATTTTTTATAGATTTTTTTATTGTTCGTTGCATAGTAGTACCCTTCCAAATCCGCCACATTTTTTTCAGACAATTCGGACAGCGGGAACGTATTTTTCATCATCAACGTATAAAATTTGACCTTGCCTTTTGCTTGCGCAAAATCTTGAGCGCACTGGGAATATCTGTCATCTTTCATTAACTTTTCAATATGGCGTTTCTTTTTCGCATATAATCCCGATAAGAAACCACTCATATACATATCTTTTGCATGAGAGGGCTCTGAAACGCACCTAGCTTCAATATAGGCTAAAGCATCATCCATATTATGGGTTTTATAATACAGCGGCCAAGAATAAACTTGCGTATCGGGCACTTTTTTTGACATGCTACTTTGCTTTTGTGATAACGCAAGGTCCACCCCATCGGGTTCGATTTGCGAAGTTACTGCCAGTTCGGTCGGCGGCAACAATTTAAAAGCTTCTTCGGCTTTAACTTGAAAAGAAGCATAAATAATTGAGATATATAAAGCTCCGCAAATAGCCGTTTTAAACATGCGTTATTTTCCCTTTTTGCATGAACAACTTTTACAACCGCATTTACCGTGCAAATGATCTTTTTCATGAGCATGCTCATTTTCCGCAGCTTGGCATTTGTCACAAGCACAATGATGTTTTTTTAATAATTTCTTTGCCCATTTATACCCTGCAAAAGGCAACAACAAAATCGCAATGGTCGCGCAGACCGGACATGGACACATGTTAAATACTCCCCTAAAAAGATTTAAGGTTTGCATCCTAAAAACGGATGCAAACCTCGTTTGTTAAATTTCATCGCCGTTGGTTGAATCAAAGTCCTCAACATCCGAAACACTGTCTTGGGCATCAGCTTTTTCACCTTCAATTTCACTTAAATCATCAGATGAATTAATTGATTTAACTTCTTGATAATCTGATACCTTTTCATTTTCCTTACCGACATTGTTTTGAACTGGAGCATCTGTTTCGCCCAACGTTTCATCATCTTCAATATCCGTTACGCAAGTGGCCGAAACAACCTTTTCATTCTTATCCAAACGGAACAAAATGACGCCCATTGTCGACCGGCCGGCAATACGGATATCGGCAACGCGCATACGGATGAGTTTACCGCCGTCCGTGACCAACATAATGTGTGCATCATGCGGTACGGGCATCGAAGCAACAACATCGGCTTTGCGTTTGTCATCATCCGTTTTGATATTCGTAACGCCTTGAGTGCCGCGCGATGTAATGCGATATTCATAAGCCGACGACCGTTTGCCGTACCCTTTGTCGGTAATGGTCAAGATGAATTCTTCATCAGATGCCATTTTTTCAAATTCTTCGGGCGTTAAAACAGCCGTTGCCGATGCGGTGGTAGNNTCGGCCGTATTTTCAAATTCCGCCCCCTCTTCTTGGGAACCGGCCAACCGTCTGCGTGCAACGGATTCTTTTAAATAAGCATCGCGTTTATCAATATCCGCCTTAGCATGTTTAAGGACAGACAACGAAATCACTTTATCGCCCTCCTGCAACTTCATGCCGCGAACGCCGGTTGAAGCGCGCGATTCAAAAATACGGACGTCTTCAACGGGGAAACGGACACATTTGCCACCGGCCGCGGCCAAAAGGACGTCTTCGTCTTCATCACAAATAGCTACGCCGATTAAGACATCGCCTTCATCCAATTTCATCGCGATTTTACCGTTCGATTGGACGTTGTAGAAATCCGTCAAACGGTTACGGCGCACCCCGCCGGAAGCCGTTGCGAACATCAAAGATTTGCTTTGTGCTTCCTCTTCGGATTCGGGCAACGTCAAAATCGTCGTGATTTTTTCACCTTGTTGCAACGGCAACAAGTTAATTAACGCTTTGCCGAGCGATTGTGGCGACCCTTCGGGCAATTTATACGTTTTTAATTTGTACACAATCCCGCGCGTTGAGAAGAATAACAATGGTGCATGTGTGCAAGCTACAAACAATTGGGAAACTTCGTCCTCCTCACGCGTAGACATACCCGAGCGCCCTTTCCCGCCGCGATGCTGCGCACGGTAAGTATTCAGCGGCACGCGTTTAATGTAGCCCGTATTCGTAACCGTAACAACCATTTGTTCCCGCGGAATTAAATCTTCATCGTCTTGGTCAAAATCGCCGTCTTCAATCGTTGTGCGGCGCGGCGTTTGAAATTGTTCGTTGACTTCAACCAATTCTTGGCGGATAATCTCGTAAATGCGTGTGCGCGATGCCAACGTGTCCAAATAGCCTTTGATTTGAGCCGCCAATTCGCCGACTTCTCCGTGGATTTTATCACGTTCCAATCCCGTCAAACGGTTCAATTTTAAATCCAAAATTGCTTTGGCTTGAGCTTCGGACAACATATAAATGCCGTTTTCAACCTTACGGTCGGGTTCGTCAATTAACGTAATCAAATTGACAACGTCTTTTGCATCCCAAGGCGTATCCATCAAACGCGTTTTAGCCGTTGACGGGTCAGGTGCCGTTTTAATCATTTCAATAACTTTGTCCAAGTTTGCAACCGAAATGGCCAAACCGACCAACAAATGCGCGCGGTCACGGGCTTTGTTAAGCTCAAACACAGTCCGGCGGCGAACGACCTCTTCACGAAATTCGATGAACGCTTCAATAATTTGCTTTAAGTTCATCAATTCCGGACGCCCGTGGTTAAGAGCCAACATATTCATACCGAAGCTTGTTTGCAACGGCGTATATTTATATAATTGATTTAAAACGACTTCCGGATGAGCGTCTTTTTTAAGTTCAACAACAACCCGAACACCTTGACGGTCGGATTCGTCGCGCAAATCGGAAATACCCTCAATGACTTTCTCCTTAACCAGCTCGGCCATACGGACAATCATAGCTGCCTTATTGACCTGATATGGAATTTCGGTAATGACAATTGCCATGCGGTCTTTGCGGATTTCTTCAATAGCACAACGCCCGCGCATAATAACCGACCCAC
>DLOI01000074.1:3804-4094 GCA_002477185.1 Alphaproteobacteria bacterium UBA7488
CGGCACGATTTGAATGAGTTCTTCCATCGTGATATTCGGATTGTCAATCGTCGCAATACACGCATTCACAACTTCGTTCAAGTTGTGTGGCGGAATATTCGTTGCCATACCGACGGCAAGACCGCCCGAACCGTTAACCAACAAGTTCGGAAAACGTGCCGGCAATACGGATGGTTCTTGTAACGTTTCATCATAGTTTGGCGTAAAATCAACCGTATCGCGATCAATATCATCAAGCAACCAATGCGCCGTTCTTGCCAAACGAGCTTCCGTATAACGCATGGCAGCCG
>DLOI01000074.1:4107-5360 GCA_002477185.1 Alphaproteobacteria bacterium UBA7488
CTCTGGCAACGACAGATGTCGACGCCCATTGAAAACGATTGCGCCATACGAACCATGGCTTCGTAAATCGAACTATCGCCGTGTGGGTGATATTTACCCATCACATCCCCAACAATACGGGCAGATTTTCTGAATGGTTTGTTATAATCATATCCGTTTTCATTCATTGAAAACAAAATACGGCGATGCACAGGCTTTAACCCGTCGCGTACATCCGGCAAAGCGCGGGATACGATAACACTCATCGCATAATCCAAATAGGATTTTTGCATTTCATCTTCAATTAAAACCGGCACCAAATCGACATCTGTCGTTGCCAGAGTCGTTTCATCCATAATACTCATTTAACTATCCTTTAATTATAACTTTTTAGCGCTTTAAACGCTTGAGGGCTTTTCTAACCAATCTTTCAAAGATTATTAAAACGGAATTTCGTCGTCAAACCCGTCAGAAGCAGCCGCCGGTGCCGAATCCCATCCGGAAGAAGCCGATGAAGATGTATCAGGAGCATACCCTCCCTCAGAAGATGAGCCCTTAGAATCTAAAATAACCAATTCGCCGCGGTAAGCACCCAAAACAATTTCGGTTGAATATTTTTCTTGACCGGACGCATCGGTGTATTTGCGTGTTTGCAAAGCGCCCTCTATATACACTTTTGAGCCTTTTTTCAAATACTTTTCAGCAAAGTCAGCCAAATTGGTATTAAACACAACCACGCGGTGCCATTCGGTGCGTTCTTGGCGTTCACCCGATTTGTCTTTCCATGTATCGGAAGTTGCGACAGTCAAATGCACGATTTTTTGCCCTGCGTTTGTGTGACGCACTTCAGGATCACGTCCCAAATTACCAACCAAGATGACTTTATTAATGCTACCAGCCATAATATTCTCCTTAAAATTTATATTGTTAACATATCTTATTTAGACTACCTTTTTTTTGAAAAAAAAGAAAGCTTTTTTTGCAATTTTTATTGAAAAAATGCATATTTTTAAGTTCTTGAAAAGTTCTTTTAAATCTTTTTGTAATTTTTAAACATTATGCTTTTTTTTAAGCGGCCAAGAAAGCATTTTTCAGTTATAAATTAATTATATTTCACGCCCATTAAGATTTTCTTTTGTTTGTTGGGCACTTTTATCATTGCAGGGATGATAGCCAATGAAATGAGGCGCAATAAAATCATCTGAAGTATCCCACATTCTTTGAAAAGCACTTTTCATCGCCCGAGCCATTTTGCATTTTTTCAATAAAAATTG
>DLOI01000018.1:0-3765 GCA_002477185.1 Alphaproteobacteria bacterium UBA7488
CGCCCCGAAATGACCAACGATATCGAATAAGAAACTATTTCGCGCAAGTGTATACGAAAGTATTGCGCTTGCGCAAATAAAGTCTTAATTAAATTGAGAAGGAATGATAAAAATGAAGTTAAATGAGATTCGCGATAATAAAGGAGCTCGCAAAGGCTTAATGCGCGTTGCACGTGGTGTCGGTTCCGGTAAGGGACGCACGGGCGGTCGCGGCATTAAAGGTCAAAAATCCAGAACAGGTGTAGCCGTTAATGGATTTGAAGGCGGTCAAATGCCAATTTACCGTCGTTTGCCTAAACGCGGGTTTAATAATCCATTTAAAATGGAATTTGCCGAAGTGAATTTGAGCACATTGCAAAATGCGATTGATTCGAAAGTTTTGGATGCGTCCAAAGAAATTGACGGCGTTGCTTTGATGGAAGCCGGCGTAATCAAAACGATGAAAGATGGTGTTCGCTTGCTTGGCAAAGGAACTTTATCGGCTAAAGTAACACTTAATGTGGCCGGTGCTTCCGAAGCTGCTCAAAAAGTTGTTGAAGCAGCCGGTGGCAAAGTTGTTTTAAGCCCCAAACAACCCACGGTGTTGGTTAAGGGACAAAAAACATCAAAAAAACAAGCTAAAGCTTAAAAAATAATAGATAATAAATAAGGATTTAAGGGAGAGAATAATGGCTTCACTTGCGGATAAAATGGCATCCAACATGAATTTCGGCGCTTTTTCAAAAGCAAAGGATTTGCAACACAGGTTGTTGTTCACTCTCTTAGCCTTAATTATATTCCGTTTAGGCACTTATGTGCCTTTCCCGGGTATTAACCCCAATGTTTTGCATGATTTCTTTTCGTCGAACAGTGGCGGTTTGCTGGGTATGTTTAACGCCTTTACGGGCGGCGCTCTTTCCCGTATGTCTATTTTGGCTTTGAACATCATGCCTTATATCTCGGCATCGATTATCGTTCAATTAGCCGCTTCCGTTGTTCCGTCGTTGATGGCTCTTAAAAAAGAAGGCGAATCCGGAATGCGTAAGATTAATCAATATACACGCTATTTAACGGTTTTAATTACCGTTGTCCAAGCCTTTTTTATGGCACAAGCTTTATTGGCCGCCAATGCCGTTATTATGTCGTCACATGGGATGTTCGTCTTGACAACGGTTGTGTCACTTTTGGGCGGTACAATGTTTGTCGTGTGGCTTGGCGAACAAATTACATCGCGCGGTGTTGGCAACGGGGCCTCATTGCTCATTATGATTGGTATCGTATCAGGCATTCCGGGAGCCATTGCGCGCGTATTTGAAGAAAGCCGTACGGGCGCCATTTCATTTTGGGTTGTGATCGCATTGCTTGCCATGGCTTTTACCCTGATTTATATTATCGTGATGTTTGAACGTGCTCAACGCCGTATTGTCGTCCACTATCCGAAACGTCAAATGGGCAACCGTATGATGCAAGGCGCTAATTCGCATTTGCCGCTTAAAATTAATCCGACAGGTGTGATGCCTCCGATATTTGCATCGGCTTTATTGGCTGTTCCGGTTGCGATTGTTCAATTTTCTTCTAAAAACAGCACCTCCAACTTTGTCAATGAATTGGCCGTCTTATTGACGCCGGGTCATTGGCTTTATATCGGTTTGTTTGCGTTTTTAATTATTTTCTTTACTTTCTTTTATACCGGCATTCAATCCAATCCGAAAGAAACGGCGGATAATTTGAAAAAACAAGGCGGCTTTGTAGCCGGTATCCGACCGGGTCATAATACAGCCGAATATTTGGATTATGTGATTACGCGCTTGACTGTTTTGGGCGCCGCCTATTTGACAATTTTATGTATTTTACCTGAATTTTTAATTGCCAGTTTCCACATCCCCTTTGTTTTGGGTGGTACAACGTTGTTGATTGTTGTTTCCGTCATTATGGATACAGCCAGCCAAATTCAATCCCATTTGATTGCTCATCAATATGAAGGGTTGATTAAGAAGGCTAAATTAAAAGGCAGATTTTAAATATGTTTTATAACGCAATTGTACGATCGCTTCCAATGCTCGCTTCTTCACGTACTAATTTGTACGCTATAAGTCTGTGCATTGGTTCTTCCTCCTCTTGCATCTTAAAACCAGTTTATTTTCAACTTTCTTCTTATCCGAAGATAAAGGGGGCTTTATAATGTCTCAAGAAGTTTTACGTCATTTGGTCATGTTAGGTCCTCCGGGAAGTGGAAAGGGGACTCAGGCTACCATTTTATCGGAAAAACTTGGTATTAATGCTATTTCGACCGGCAGTTTGTTACGCCATGAAGCCGAATCGGGGTCTAAAGAAGGTGAAAAAATCAAAAAATTGATTGATAAGGGTAATTTAGTTCCCGATACGATCATGATTAATATCATGAAACAAACACTTTTAAAACCCGAAAATCTGAAGGGTTATATTCTTGACGGATCACCACGCTCCGTTCCGCAAGCAAAAGCTTTGGATAAAATGTTGGCATCGCGCCAAATGAAAAAATTGGGTCAGGCTTTGGATGCAGTCCTCTACCTGCAGGTTCCTGACGATTATGTGATAGAGCGTATTATCGGCCGTTTTCAATGTGCTAATTGTAAAACGCTTTATCATGAAAGGTTTAAACCCACAAAAGTGTTCGGCATATGCGATGTTTGCGAGCATAAAGAATTTATTCGCCGAGAAGACGATACCTATGAAACGGTTGTTTCCAGGCTTCGGAATTTCCGCGAAATAACAGCTCCACTGGTACCTTACTACGAAAAGAGGGGGCTCTTAAGGTGCGTCGATGGGACGGGACCCATAGACGTTGTTAGTGAAAAAATAAGAAAAATAGTAGGTTATTGATTTTTGGCTTGACATTAAACGGCTTTTATTGTAACATTCCCATTCGTTTAAGTGTCTTGTGTATCTAACAAGAATTGATTTGTTATTATTTTTTAAGGATTTAATGGAGAATTACCTTGGCTCGTATTGCAGGTGTAAATATTCCGACAAATAAATTGGCCGTCATCGGTTTGACGTACATTTATGGCATCGGTCGTAAAAAAGCAGAAGAAATCGTCACAACGCTCGGTATACCGGCGAACAAACGTGTGGCAGATTTAACAGATGATGAAACTTTGAAAATTCGCGAATTAATCGACGAAAAATATCACGTTGAAGGCGATTTGCGCCGTGAAGTTTCGCTCAATATCAAACGCCTTATGGATTTAGGGTGCTATCGTGGTTTGCGTCACCGCAAAGGTTTGCCCGTTCGCGGACAACGCACACACACAAATGCGCGCACACGCAAGGGTAAAGCCGTTGCGATTGCCGGTAAGAAAAAAGCAACTAAATAAGTTTTAAGGATTTGAACAATGGCAAAAGAAAAAACAGTAGCGAAAGTTAAAAACCGCGCTAAAAAGAATATTTCCGTGGGGGTTGCTCACGTAAATTCCACATTTAACAACACAATGGTTACGATTACGGATACGCAAGGAAATACAATTTCTTGGTCTTCCGCCGGTCTTAAAGGATTTAAAGGTTCCCGCAAATCGACGCCGTATGCCGCTCAAATTGCAGCTGATGATGCCGCAAAAAAGGCGATGGAACATGGCCTTAAAACAATTGAAGTTTTGGTTGTTGGCCCAGGCTCCGGTCGTGAATCCGCTTTGCGCGCTTTCCAAGCAGCCGGTCTTGTTGTAACATCAATTAAAGATATTACATCTACGCCGCATAATGGTTGTCGTCCCCGCAAACGTCGTCGCGTTTAATTTAATTTTGACTGGA
>DLOI01000018.1:3821-5239 GCA_002477185.1 Alphaproteobacteria bacterium UBA7488
AACTGGCAAGAATTGATTAAACGAACTAATTTAACGGTTGACCAATCAGTTCCGGGTTTTAAGGCGACAGTTGCCGTTGAACCGTTGGAACGCGGGTTTGGGAATACTTTGGGGAATGCATTGCGCCGGATTTTGTTGTCATCTTTGCAAGGTGGTGCTGTAACGGCAATTAAAATTGACGGTGTACTGCATGAATTTTCATCCATCCCGGGTGTGCGCGAAGATGTCACGGATATTATCTTAAACATTAAGTCTTTAGCGTTAAAGGTAGATTCTGAACAGCCACAAAAGATTTATTTGAATGCAACAGGTCCGGCAGTTGTAACAGCGGCTCAAATCACGACAAATCAAAGCGTTGAAGTGATGAATCCGGATTTGGTTATCTGCACATTGGATAAAGATGCCAGCATTCATATTGAAATGACTGTTTCAACGGGTAAAGGTTATGTGCCGGCCGATAAAAACCGCTCGGAAGATGCCGCTATCGGCGTTATCCCGATCGATTCGATTTTCTCCCCGGTCAAATCTGCCGTCTACCGCGTTGTGAATGCCCGTGTTGGCAACCGTACGGACTTTGATAAATTGTTCTTAACGGTTGAAACAAATGGTGTCGTCAAACCGGAAGATGCCGTTGCATTTGCCGCCAGAATCATGCAAGAACAATTGAAAAGCTTTATTAACTTTGAAGAACCTGAAGAAGCGACAATTGAAGATAAAATCGCAGAATTGCCGTTTAATAAAAATCTTCTTCTTAAAGTTGATGAACTTGAATTGTCTGTCCGTTCGGCCAATTGCCTTAAAAATGATAACATCATTTACATTGGCGATTTGGTCCAAAAAACAGAATCTGAAATGCTCAGAACGCCAAACTTTGGCCGTAAGTCTTTGAATGAAATCAAAGAATTGTTGGCTGGTATGGATTTGCATTTGGGTATGCAGGTGGAAGGTTGGCCTCCGGAAGATTTAGAGGCTTTGTCAGCCACGGTTGAAACCGAAAATTAATTAGTACAGGGAACGGCTTTGAACAAGCTGTTTCCTGCAAAAAATCCTTCAGTTGTTTGAAGGTCTGATTCCTCTCTCGAAAAAGTGAAGCAGTTGAGGTAGAATCGGCAAGTTTTATCCGTATGCGGTCGTAGCCGTCGATTCGGGTTCAGATATGAAAGGAAAGTAAAATGCGTCACGGGTTTAAAAAAAGAACATTAAACAAAAAAATTGCACACCGCCGTTCCATGTTTGCAAATTTGGCAACATCATTGGCCATGCACGAACAAATCAAAACGACTTTGCCCAAAGCCAAGGAACTCAGCCCTGTCTTTGAAAAGTTAATCACTAAAGCGAAAAAAGCCGACTTGGCAGCTCGTCGCGGATTAATTTCTTTCATGCGCGATGAAGCGGCTGTCGAAAAAATGATTGCGGTT
>DLOI01000018.1:5328-9202 GCA_002477185.1 Alphaproteobacteria bacterium UBA7488
CAGTAACGGCCAAAGGCAAAGGTTCTAAAATTGTAGAAGTTGAAGCCGATACGGAAGAATCAAAGGTAAAAAAAGCAGCTGCAAAACCTGCAAAAGAAAAAGCTGAAAAAACACCGGCAAAGAAAACAGCAAAAAAAGCTGAAAAAACTGCTGAGTAATTTTCCAACATCCTAAAAAAAGAGGGCATTTTGCCCTCTTTTTTTATATTCAAATTTGCTAAATTAATACTCTTTGACAACATAGCCCAGTCTCTTTGATTTTGTTTTTGTATAGAAAAATATTTAAATTTTTGTAAAGCATCCAGGGGCTATCTATATAAATTTCGGGTTATAAAAATACACAAAGTCCGCAAACAGATACACTTTTTTAGCAGTGGGCAAAAAAAGTGCTTGTCCACATGACATTAAAGGGAATAACAGGGGGTGTCTTATATAAAAACGAAAAAGAAGTTTGGTTTATTAACAGCGCATGTCTGTGTTTGCACTCTGTTGCAATCTAAGGACCGTTAGAATGCATCATAAAAAACTTAGAATAAAAATTCAAGAAAAAATTGATAACCCATTCAAAAAAAACAATTAACCGTAATACAAAATTGTCCCGTTTTTTTTTTAAATTCTGTTTCAAATAAACGGTCGTTTTATTGCAACACTATTGTTGGGAACAAAGAAAAAAATTATCACACACTCCCCCTTCAAAAACGTGTGAAGCCGACCTCGACCGATTGGAATAAAAATAAAATGTGAGGGTACCATGCGCAAGAAATTAAGAAACACCAAAAACAACCAACAAGGCCGTTCACTGACGGAGATGCTGGGGGTATTGGCTGTTATCGGCGTGTTGTCCATGGCAGCCTTGTTTGGTTACCGATATGCCTTGGATAAGTACAGAGCCAATGAAACAATTAATGAACTTAATGGTTACGCATTGATTGTGGATGGACAAATGTTGAGGGGAAAAACCGTTTTTGATTTATCCGAAGCCGGTAATATTACGCGCTTGGGATACCCTATTACAGCCTATTTGTTAAATGACCCGATGTATTTTGAATTGGCTTTGGAAAATGTACCGGTTGGCGTTTGCAAACAAATTCTAAATTCTGATTGGAAAAAACCTTTAGTAATATATGCAAACGATTTTGCTTATAGTAAAAATCTGGCAATTTGCGAACAAGATGATGATGGAACGCCTGCTTCAATGAAATTCCAATTTTACACAGCGTTGACAGATGGCGTATTGCCCTATGGGACTTGTGAAACACCGGCGGATTGTTCGGGTAACTGTGTCGATTGTCAAAAAGGTCTGTGTGTTTCGTTATGTACAGGCGCTGACCGTTGTGCAACAGATTTAAATTCGGGTGCCGAAGTATGTTGTCCCAAAGATAAACGATCAGGACCGTATTGTTGTCCGACATCCGTTAATGGGTGGTGTTGCGATGAAAACAAAGAAAATTGTTGTCCGTGGCATAAACCTCTTAGAGATAAAAATGGTACTTGTTATGCGTGTGATTATGAAGCAGCAGTCGATGTAACGGGTGAATTAGAAAACTGCAATGTATGCAGCAACAGAGAGGTGGATGGAAACAGCTGTGTTTTAGGATGTCCCATTGATAAACCATTGCGCGGATCAGATGGCAAGTGTCATCCGTGCGTTGATATGAATCCTATAATGATGCGAGCACCATATAATTATTGTCAATCATCATGTCCGAATCGAAGGGCGAACGGCGCGTACGATCGATATTGTTCCATTCCGTGCAATGAAAAGCAGTTTACGGGTGAGGATGGCAAATGCTATGATTGTGACGATCCAAAACTTATTAGTGTCTCAAATGTAAGGCACGACGGATGTGAAAAATGTCAACAACGCACGGTATATTCGGACAGCAGTTATAATTATTATGCCATTTGTATAATTGATTGTCCCAAGGGACAGTTCAAAGGTGCCGATGGCATTTGTTATGATTGTAATTATGTTGATCCGGTGGATACAGGTAGTGCTGCGCGGTCTTATTGTTCTCAAATTTGTCCTAATCGAATACTCAATGGACAGTTTGCTAAGTTTTGTTCTATTCCGTGTAAAAGTGGGCAGTTTACCGGCTCAAACGGGCTATGCTATGATTGTAATGATCCGATTGTGATTAATGCTGGCAGCGTAGGAACTTCAACTTATAAGGATTGTTTAACATGTCCCAATCGAACGGATAAAAACGGTTTATGCCGATTGAAATGCCCTGACGGACAGTTCCGTGGAGGGGACGGTTTTTGTTATGATTGTACATATTCTGATTCGGTTTCTTGGGGTGGTTCCGATTATGAAAATGAATGTAATCTTACGTGCCCGAATCGTACGGCTACAGGAGTAGTTAAGCAGTGGTGTTCATTAAAATGTGAGCAAGGGATGTTTGAAGGCAACAGTGGTAAATGTTATGATTGCTTGGATTCTACTTTCGTATTTGTATCTGATCCATACATGTGCAGACAGTGTCCTGAACGTGTTTTATATAATTCACTGTGTGTTCTACCATGTCCCGAAGAGGCGCCATTGCGCGGATTAGATGGTAAGTGTCATCCGTGCAATACCGATACTCGTGTACCGGTTAATAATATGACTGACGCGTGCTACGAATGTCCCAACGAACGTATCCTTGATGGCAATTACTGTGTTTTGAAGTAAAATTTGTTGCCCATTCATCAATTTTCGGGCAACAACACAAAATATTTAACTTCAAAATAAATTTTATCATTTGCCTATTCATATAATTTTTAAAGGATTTTAATTTTGCGCATGGAAATTACTCTGTCGAACCTCTATATAAAAATTATATCAATCACTTAAAATGAGGGTAAAATGACATTTAAACAAATCTTAGGAACCATAGGCGTTACGATTATTTTGTTGGGATTGGTTTTGATGACTGAACCAAATGAGGAAGTTCAAAGGCCTGTTAGCTCAAATACTTATGTTCAGATGAATTAATGATAAATAACGTAAACCCAAGTCAGGCAAACGATAGCCCATCGAAAGCTTCATAAATGCCGTGAAAGATATGATTTTTGAATGCGGTATTATAATACCGTTTTAAAATTATCAATAAAATCATATAAAAATGTGTTGACTTTTGTAAAAAAGATGTGTATAAAAACGACACTGGTTTCACGGGCGGTTTTTGATGTATGTGCAATTCATTTAAAATCGGCTTAAAAGACAGTTCATTTATTAACAGAAGGATTATAATATGGTAATGAAGACTACAAAAACGATTAATCCGGCCAACAGCGACATCAAATGGTATTTGGTTGACGCCGAAGGTTTGGTTTTGGGTCGTTTGGCCAGCCAATTGGCTAACATCATCCGCGGTAAAAACAAAACATGTTATTCGCCCTCTCAAGATTGCGGCGATTATGTAGTTGTCATCAATGCTGACAAAGTCGTATTGACCGGCCGCAAATTGGAACAAAAAATGTATTACCGCCACACGGGTTATGTCGGCGGCATTAAAGGCATTTCTGCCGGCAAACAAATGGAAGAACATCCCGAACGCGTTTTAATCAAAGCGGTTGAACGCATGGTCGGCAAAGGACCGCTCGGCGATAAGCAAATGACAAAATTGCGCGTTTTCGCCGGTCCTGAACACACTCACCAAGCCCAATCTCCGATTACATTGGACATTGGCGGTAAAAATCCTAAAAATAAAAGGAGCGCATAATGGTTAAAGAAGCTACGACAAAAACACAAACGGCCGAAAAAGCCCCGAAAACAACCAAAGTTGTTAAGAAAAAAGCCGGGTTGGCCGATATTAAAGCTGAAGTTGAAGCCGCAAAAGCGGTTGAAACTCCCGTTGCTGTGGAAAAAGCATAAGCTTGACCAGACAAAC
>DLOI01000037.1:0-2443 GCA_002477185.1 Alphaproteobacteria bacterium UBA7488
TTAACAAACATAAGTTAGCAAAGTTTTTGGATAATTTCAAAATTTATTTTTAAGGTTTTAGTAATGCAAAAAATTGAGTTAAAAGACAGTGAGCGCCAGCGTGTAGAATGTTGGACGCGCGTGATGGGATATTTTCGCCCGGTCAGTCATTTTAACGAAGGCAAAAAGAGCGAGTTTGAGTATCGTTTGTGGTTTAAGGAAGAGAGGTTAAAAAAGCCCTTGAAATTTTGCAAAAACTAAAAAAAGTTCTTAAGAATCGGCGAGAACAAGACGAGAACACTTTTCGTAAAATAAAGAAAAAATCCTTTAAATTTCAAATACTTAAGGTGGTGGGCCCGGAGGGACTCGAACCCCCGACCTATCCGTTATGAGCGGACAGCTCTAACCAACTGAGCTACAGGCCCCTGTAAGAATATGCACGAAGTATACATAAAGTTTGGTAAAAAGGCAAGTATTTTGTGCATTCTTTCTGGACTAGGCGTAAAAAAATTATATCATTTGTCTCTTGGGTATATAAAATGCGATGGTCGTGTATCAAACATATTCAAAGGGGCATGATGGAAAATTAATTTTGACACAAAGGATAAATACCAAAATCAATCATGCTAAAAAAGCGATCATGAAAAGTTAGCATGGTTTACGTTCATGAGTATCAAGCATATTCAAAAGGACGTTGACATAAAGCGGGTCCGTTCTAAAAGTCGAAAATCCTATCCAAAAGGACAGGTTATGTCAAGAAAAACAATTGAAAAATGTGATTAAAAAACAACTTTTAACGAAAAAATGCGTTTTTTGCTGTTAAAAGGCGAAAAAGTGTGATATACTCCGACTATGTTGAATGAAGAAAAGGAGTATAAATATGTCCAAAGACTATACATTTAATCCAGGTGATTTTGTCGTTTATCCGGCGCATGGTGTGGGGCAAGTAACCGAGATTCAAAAGACAGCCGTCGCGGGACAGGATTTAGAGCTCATTGCCATTAATTTTAACAAAGACAAATTAACGCTTCGCATTCCGAAGCCGAACGCTCAAAAAACGGGGTTGCGCCAAATTTCAAGCGCCTCAATCATGGATGAAGCGCTCAATACGCTTAAGGGCAAAGCCAAAATCAAACGCACGCAATGGGGCAAACGTTCCCAAGAATATATGGCCAAAATCAATTCGGGCGATCCGGTGGCCGTCGCCGAAGTGTTGCGCGATTTGTATAAGGATCCTAATAAGAGTGAACAAACCTATTCCGAACGCCAAATTTATGACCAAGCCATGGCGCGTTTGGTGTCCGAATACGCTGTTGTGAAAAAGGTTAAAGAAGACGAAGCGGCCGTTAAATTGGCCTCGATTTTGCAAAGTAAAGTTTCGGCTTAAGTCTTAAAACGGGGGAAAAGATGGGGAAAATTCTCAAGGTGTTGAGGTTCATCTACCGTTACCTCATCTTTTTCTTTATTGTTTTTTTTGCTTCATACGGTTTATTTTATCCGGGATTTTGGAAAAACTTAATAAAAGATTTATTGGGGACAAACGTTTCAATGGAAACATTATCGTTGGCGTTTGTTGTTTTAATTGGCATTATTTATTTTACAAAAGCTATCCAATATTTTTTAACGCAAACTTTAAAACGTTTTTCGGTTGACAGTGGCGTTAAGGATTCTTTTATTTCATTAGTCGGTTATTTCGGATACGGTTTGGGCATTGCCATTTCTTTGTCAATGGCGGGCATACGGATGCAAAATTTGGCTATCGTATTGGGGGCTTTGTCCGTCGGTATNNTTTTGGATTGCAAAACATCGTCAACAACTTTGTATCGGGTATTATCATTTTATTTGAACGCCCGATTAAGGTGGGCGATTGGATTGTTGTTAAAGGCAACGAAGGTGTTGTTAAACGCATCCATATGCGTGCGACCGAAATTGAAACGTTTGACAAAGCATCCGTTATTTTGCCCAATTCGGATATTTTATCAAACGATTTCATTAATTGGACGCATACAAATTTAATGGGGCGTATAATTGTCAAAGTCGGCGTCAGTTATGATTCGGACGTGTTAGCGGTCAAGGAAATTTTGTTGCGGTGCGCCGGTAATCATCCGTTGGTCATGCAAACGCCTCAACCGGTCGTGTTATTCCGAGAATTCGGCGACAATTCGCTTAATTTTGAACTGCGGTGTATTGTTAAAGACGTCAACCAACGGCTCAGCGTACACAGCGCGTTGATGTTTGCCATATTCCAAGAATTTACACAAGCCGGCGTAGAAATCCCGTTCCCGCAACGTGTTGTCCATATGGAAACCAAGGTTGACGCATCGGTTTTGGAACGCTTAAATAATTTGGAAAAAAAATTGGTTGAATCCGAACAAAAGCAATTGTCGCAAAGGGACTCTTCTTTAAAATGAAACGACACATCATATCGGGTATAGCATTTTTGTTTTTATGGTCTTGTACGGCG
>DLOI01000037.1:2471-4538 GCA_002477185.1 Alphaproteobacteria bacterium UBA7488
AACGGTTGGGCAATCTACATCGGACGTGGTAGCCGTTTGTTATAACAAATTGATTTCAAACCGTTCGCAAACTTATGAATTGGCCGAAGCCGAATGCCAAAAATCCCGCCGCCATGCAGTGTATGAAAACTATACCAGTTTTACATGCTCGTTGATTGCTCCCGGCACCGTTTTTTATCGTTGTGTCAAATAGGCTTGTGCAGGCAACTTTTAATAACGATATTTTTTTAGTGTTAAGAATTTGTTCCGGATTATTAAAAAACGCCCGGCGGATAAAGGGCGTTTTGTTCATTTGATAAAAAGTTATAATTAATTCTTTGCGTTATATTTAAGATTATCAGCGGTTTCATTTTTTTTCATCAAATGGTATTGAATAAAGGCAAATGCCACCAGCAATGGAAGTGTTGTTTCGCTGATTTCCTCCAGCAACCCAAAGAAGGCCATATGGGGGGGGGCCATGAATTCACCGACTATTTTCCGGTAATTGCCCGGGATACGGTCGAAGACTTTGGCTAAAACCCCCATGCCGCCTAAAGTGCAGATTGTCCAATAAAGCGGATTGAGTTTGAAAAAGCCTTTGATAATTTTCGGCGTATAATAAACAATAAGGTAAGCGGCAATGCCCAAAACCGTTAATAAAACAAAGGCTGCTATGATTTTTTCGTGCAAAGGGTTTTTCGGACTTGTGAAAAAGCGCAATTTAAAGGCTGTCGTGTCGGTTGATGTCAACCAATGTTGAATACCCGCTTCGCGTAACAAGCCGCAAATCCATAAAAATACAAACAGGATATAATGGTTCATTGCGCCTTTAAAATCGCGGGCACACCACAAAATAATCGGCAATGTTATAATGTATGTTGCATAAGTGACGCATTCAAGTGTTGTATCGGTATATAGTTTGACGCCGGCGGATGAACGCGTTAACCAAACGGCAAAAAAATAAATAACGACATATAAAATAGCTGCCAAAGGGGCACATAAAGGATTGAGCAAAATTTTTTTCATCATAAACTCCTAGGAAAATAAGTGTGTCAAATCGTATGACAATCAGGGCTGAAAGTCAAATATAAAAAAGGAGTATTATCCGAAAAAAATGTTTTTTTTAGCGAAATTTATTTTCGCAGGGGTTAATATTTGCAGTCAAGAAGCATTACGTAATGGCTCGGCAGCTTAAGCAAATTGACGCAGGATATTATGCGTCGCAATAAAAATATCTGAAAGTGTTTATTGGGTTGCTTTATGCATGTGCTTTCTATAAAGTAGATATTTGAATTATGCAGGAGGCAACATGGATGATAAAACGCGGTGTACATGGCCGGGCGAATGTGAAATTTACAAAGCCTATCATGACCACGAATGGGGAAAACCCGAACATGATGACAAAAAGTTGTTTGAAATGTTGACCTTAGAAGCTTTTCAGGCCGGTTTGTCATGGATTACAATCCTGAAAAAACGTGATGGGTTTCGCGCAGCCTTTGACGGCTTTAATCCCAGTAAAGTAGCCCTGTATGATGAGAAAAAAGTTGAAGAACTGTTACAAAACGATAAGATTATCAGGCATCGCGGCAAAATAACGGCGACCATTTGCAATGCGCGGGCATTTTTGGATGTGCAACAAAAATATGGCAGTTTTGATAAAATGATTTGGAGCTATGTGGACAATCAACCCGTTATTGGGTACAGGAAAAATATCAATGAAGTGCCTCCGCGCACGGAATTATCCGACAAGATAAGCAAAGACCTTAAAAAAATGGGCTTTAAATTTTTAGGTTCGACGACTGTTTATGCGTTTATGCAAGCGATAGGCATGGTTAATGACCACACACAAGAGTGTTTTTTGTATCCCGATAGTAAGGTATTAGGTATTAAACAGCATCGTTTCGCATAAGTGAAATTTAACGCCCTCTCAACGGTTAAATGATATAACAACCCGCTTTTAAAAGAGAATGTATGGTGTGCGATACGTTGGTAAGCGATATATTGCAAAACGTATAATAAAAGAAAGGAAGACAATTACCCCGTAAGAATGACGCGATAACAAAAAGGGTGCCGATTAGAGGAGTCGAA
>DLOI01000037.1:4620-4744 GCA_002477185.1 Alphaproteobacteria bacterium UBA7488
GCCGATTAGAGGAGTCGAACCCTTGGGCCCTCGCATTACGAATGCGTTGCGGCCTGAGCAACGCGAGAATGCAAAAAATTGGGAAAGTATAGATACAAAAATGGTGCCGATTAGAGGAGTCGAA
>DLOI01000037.1:4836-8891 GCA_002477185.1 Alphaproteobacteria bacterium UBA7488
GCCGATTAGAGGAGTCGAACCCCCGACCCACGCATTACGAATGCGTTGCTCTACCAACTGAGCTAAATCGGCACTGGGAAAATATATACATCATTTTATATTAAATTGCAACAAAAATCAGCACTGTTTTTACACAAAAAAGTTAAAATTTTGCAAGCCGAGGGTGTGTTCCTTACGGATACATTCTTGCTTTTTATAGGGTTGTTGAATGTTTTTATCGGGGTTTGCTACGGTTTTTTTAGCAAGAATACGTTTTGGCGGTCGGCGCATAACTTTGATTCAATCTTTTACTCTTGTCCGTGAACCCGGCAATACGTTTTTGACACTTCAGGTTTAGGTTTGACGCCTAACGTATAAATGAGCAAACATTTTGTTTGCATTTAAATTTTTCGGGTTTGTAATTTGACCAATAAATCGTCAATTCATCGCCTGTAAGTTGGATTTTGCCATAATCGCCGGGGCTTGAATACCGATGATAGGTGCCATTTTTATTTCGTACGAGTGTATCCGACCACGTGGGGTGTATCAAATAATAAACAATATCATCTTCTTTCGGACAATCGGTACGCAGCTTATCGGCCAACCTTTTTTTATCAAGGATATTTTTTTCGTTATTGGCCGGAATTAATTTTTGAACCAATAAACATGTCGGCAATGCCAAATCTTCTTTTTGAGCATCAAAAAATTTTTTTAAAAATAACAGTCTTATTTTATCGGCACTTTGTTTTTGGATATGATAATATTTAAAATTTTTGCCTTTGCCCGGCGCATACTCAATTAGAGGTTCGGGCAAGCATTCAATATGTCCGCCCGCCCACAACACGTCTTGCCATAATTTGTAATCTTCGGCGTATGGGAAATCTTTGTTGTAAGTTATGTTGTTATCTTTAAAAAATGACATGCGAAACATCGTTGACGGATGGGCAATGCCGTTTGCAAAATGCATATTGACATATACTTGAGCCGAAGGGGATGGGCATCCGTGACGCGAAACGCGCTTATTATTCTTGATATAGTAGTATCCTGTGGCCAAAACGTCGGCATCGGGATGTGTTTGCATGTAATCAACTTGTTTTTCAATTCGTTCGGGCAACATTTGGTCATCATCATCGATTCGCGCAACGTATTTGCCGCGCGCGGCGGTTAACCCTTTATTCAAGCTTGCAATTAACCCAAGGTTTTGCGTATTTGTCAAAACAATAATGCGCGGATCAAGTTTGGCGTACGTTTTAAGAACTTTGGCCGTTTCATCGGGCGACCCATCATTAATAATGATGAATTCGAAATCTTTATAAGTTTGCCCCAAAACCGATTCAATGGCCGCCGGCACAATCGGCGCACGGTTGTATGTGGACATAACAATCGTCACGGTCGGCGTTTTAATGTGATGATAATAAAAAGATAGCCACGGCGTGTATCGCCCCAGACAAAAAGACATTAAAAAAACGCATACACAAAAAACAATAAATCGGGTTGTTTTACGTGTCATGCGTTCTTAGGTAAAAAGTTGAGATTAGCGAACGTTCGGGGTTTTTGACGGCCTTAACGCAGAACGTGTCCCGGCTTTCTTTTTGCCCGTTAAGGTTTCGCTGTAATCCGTAATGCCACGCCATGTTTCAGCAGAAAACGGTTCGGCGCCTTGTGTGCCGGCACCGCTCGGGTACACCATATCGCCGTTATTGGCGCGTTCAGTTGTAAAACCTGCAAAATCTCTTGTTGTCATAGTTTCCTACCTTTGTTTGTCAACATTTCTGTAAATCTAATTTTATAATAGTTTTTACATTGTGTCAAGTGGTTTTTTCGTCACTTTTTTTTATTTTATCCTCATTTTTTCAAAATGAAAAGCTTTTTTTTACAAGTGATTTATTTTTAAGCATTTTTAGGTATTTTAAAACCCGGCAACCCCTTATTTCGTGACGATGACCATGGCTTCGCGCAACACGCGGTCGCCGATCATATAGCCCGTTTGCATCACATCGACGATGGTTCCGGCGGGTTTGGACGAATCGTCAATTTGGCTGATAACCTGATGAAAATTCGGGTCAAATACCGTTCCTAAGATTTCCATTTTTTCAATATGGTGCTTTTTCAAAGCGTCACCTAATTGTTTTTGAACCATTTCAATGCCCGTCAATAAATTTTGCACGAAAGAATCGGCGCTTTTGCCCTCTTCAAGTTGTTTTTTGGCATGTTCGACCGCTTTATCGAGCCCATCGGCAACAACAAGCAAGCTTTTGGCAAATTCGGCGTTGGCATATTTGGTGTTCTTTTCCAAATCAATGGCTACGCGTTTGCGCAGGTTTTCCATATCTGCCGCCAAATGCAACGCTTTGTCTTTCCACGAATCGCGTTCAGCTGTCAACGTTTCGATTTGGGCTGCCGTTTCGTTTGACGTTTCATGTTCATCGGCGTTTGTATCAGCCGGGGTTGCGTTTGTATCAGGTTTTTGAAAGGCTTCGGGGGTTTGTTCTTGCAGTTTTTCTTTTAAATGGTGTTTTTTTGACATGGTTCCCTCTAAAAAAATGTTAAATAAACGGATGACATATATATAGATGTAATCATTTGAAAATGCAAGGGGGAAAGGAAAAAATGCCCCGGCGCGATGAAAGAAATGCAAAGACGGCGCAAAAAAATATGCGTCAACGGCAAAAAATATAACAGGTGCGGCGCAATAAAAAGCAAAGATATGGAAAAGAAATATAAAAGCGGCGAGGGATAAGCATAAAGCTGTGAAAAGTTGCACAAAGCCAAGAGAAAAAGATGGCGCAAATCCTTGTTTTAGTACTGCCGCCGTATATTTGAGGCAGTTTTTTTAAGATTTGTGAAATTAAATGGCTGTGGTATGACGGCTTTTGTTGATTTAGGCATAAAATTGGCGTATAAATTAAAAAATCCGAACAATTCGTAGAATTTTGCAATTGAATGAAAAACACACAACATTAAAAAGGAGTTTAAAATGGCACGGTCAAGCGGCAGATTGCCAACACAGCTGAGAAAAATACAAATGCAAATTAACGTCAATAAACATGCGGAAGGGTCGTGCCTGATTAAATGCGGCGATACACATGTGATGTGTACGGCAACGGTTGAAGACAAAGTGCCACGGTGGGTTAAAGATACGGGCGCCGGTTGGGTTACGGCCGAATATGGCATGTTGCCGCGGTCGACTTCATCACGCATGGACCGCGAATCGAAAAAAGGGCAAGTGGGGCGCACCCACGAAATCCAACGTTTAATCGGGCGGTCTTTGCGTGCCGGAATGGATTTAAAGGCCATTGACGGATTTCAAATTAAAATCGATTGCGATGTGATCCAAGCCGACGGCGGCACGCGGACGGCTTCAATTACCGGCGGGTTTGTCGCGCTTTATTTGGCTTGTCAAAAATTACATCAAGAAGGGCGCATTAAGCATTTTCCGATTAAAGATTTTATTGCCGCAATTTCATGCGGCATCGTCAACGGGCATGTCGTTTTGGATTTGGATTATGAAGAAGATTCAATTGCCGGCACCGATGCCAATTTCGTGATGAATGCCAAGGGCCAATTGATTGAAATCCAAGGCACGGCCGAACATGCGCCGTTTAGTCCGGCTGAACTGCAAGAATTGTTAAGTTTGGCCCAATCGGGCGTGGATGAATTAATAGCTTTGCAAAAGAAAGCCGTAGGAAAATAATGATGCCCGCTTAGTTCATTTGAAAAATAAATTATAAGGAAAGAAAATGGTACATAAACTTGTTTTTGCAACGCATAATGAAAATAAACTCAAAGAAGTGCGCGAAATGTTAAAGGATACCGGTTTGACGGTGGTCAGCGCCGGCGAATTAAACTTGCCCGATGTGGAAGAAACGGGCGAAACGTTTAAGGACAACCCGCTGCTCAAAGCATATGCTGCCTATCGCGCGACGGGTTTGCCGGCATTGGCCGAAGATTCGGGGCTGTGCATTCGGGCACTGAATGGCGAACCGGGCATTTATTCGGCAAGATATGCCAAAAAACATGGCGGTTTTCCGGCTGTTTTTGATTATATTTCCGCACAAATGGGCGACAACCCCGAC
>DLOI01000008.1:0-2605 GCA_002477185.1 Alphaproteobacteria bacterium UBA7488
CCCCCCCATTTTCCATTTTGCACTTTCAATTTTCAATTCTTTTCTGCTCCCTTTGTACCCCATCTGCCCTATTTGCCCCATTTTTCATTTTACAACATTCAGTTGAAAAATTTTCACAAAAATAAATAAAAGATTTATTAAAATACTAATTTTCTAACCCTAACCATTTATTACTTATCCCTTATAAATTCTAATCCTTTTTATTAAATGGTTTTTCTGTTCCATCATTCTTCCCCCTCTCCCGCATCGAATTAATTTTTGTGCATTTTAAATAACTTTTCTATCTTTGCAATGCATGTCGTAAGCAGAAGCCCGACAGGGGTTTTGCGGGCGGGATGTAGACATTTTTGATGCGTTTACTCAACGCTCTTTTCTTGATGCATAGNNAAGGTTCTCATGATTTTAATAGGAATAGAGACAACAGTAGATGTCAATGTGGATAGTTTATACCGTTAGCTTGCGCCCCGGGCGCATGGCTATTGTTGTATATCCTTTTCTGCGTGAGGCTTCTGCACGTTGTCCGTTCCACTTCAATGGGCATTTCCAGAGCCTCTATGCATGAAACGGGCAACAAGTATGGCTCTCACGCATTTTTTCTTTTAACCAAATCCCTTAATCTCGCAAAGTGAGCCTTGCGAACGAATTTAAAGCCTTATTCTTTAAGGCTTCTCTTAACTATTAAAATCATGAGAACCTTCAACGCTTCAGAAACAACCTTGTATTTCAACACTCGTGATGAACTGATAAAAGTAAAATTAGACAAGGTTGCATACATAGAAGCCGATTCCAACTATTGTCATGTGGTTTTTATCAATGGAGCCAAAGCCACTCTCCTCACAAGCCTCATCAACATAGAGAATCTAATTTCAGAGCGTTTTAAAGGCGACAATCCAATTTTCATTCGCATTGGGAAAAAATACATTGTAAACAAACAGTATATTTTTCAAATAAACATACTAAAACAAAAACTGATTCTTTCAGACTTTATTAATCCTAAAACTTTTGAACTTTCAATTTCTAAAGAGGCTCTTAAAAATCTAAAAAATTTATATAACATTAAATAACTTGCTATGGAAATAATTATTGGACGTAACGGCACGCAAAAATTAAAAATTACCGACTCAACCGTTAGTCGCGAACATTGCAAAGTGTATGTAAATAACGACGGAACATTTATAATTGAAAACCTCAGTCAATCAGGCACAAAGGTCGATGGTCGACCTATCATAAAAGCATCTGCCACTTTAAATTCACGTCTACAACTCGGACATTCTTATTCCGCAACACTTGCCGACCTTATTGGCAATCCATTACAACCCTCCCCCCAATATATGAATGACAAAAACGCAGCCTCCACCTCCCAACAAAACAAGCAAGAAATCAAGGTCTGCAACATCTCTCATCTTCGTAGAGTTTGGGAAGATTTTAATAATACTAATATAGAATTAGCAGATAAACAAAGGAAAATAAACTTAATCCGTGCCGGGCTTGGCATCCTAACCGTATGCGTCATGCCTACCATTTCCCTTGTTGGTTATGGATTTGGGTTTACCCTTACAGGGATTGCTGCTTTTGGAAACCTTTACAGCTTTATTGGAATGAAAAATGCTGAATCTGCAGAAGAGAAACAATCTCGTCAAGATGCCTTTGACGACGCTTGGGTCTGCCCAAACTGCGGTAGGTCTCTACCTGCAAAAAACTATAAAAATCTTGTTAGAAATTACCAGAGCTGTCCCTATTGCAAATGCAAATTTGTAGAATAATGAAACCGAATCTTGTGTTTTTCTTTTTCCTTCTTACATCCTTCTTTTCTTATGCCGAAACATTTGTTGTAAGTGTTGGCATCGGCAATTATGCTGATAAAAAAGTAAAGAATCTTGCCAAAACCGAAAAAGATGCTAAAGCCATCTCCCAATTATTCAAGCATGCCACTAACAATGTAGCCACACTAACAGGGAAATACGCCACTAAAAAACAAATCTTAAAATATCTGCAAAGTCAATTTAGCCGAGCAAAATCAGGCGATAAAATTATTTTCTTCTTCAGCGGGCACGGCTATCCGGGAGGATTTTGCCCCCATGAAATGAGCCGGGTGGAAGACGGCCTAACCTACAATGAAGTAATAAAGATCATGCACCAATCTAAAGCAAGCAGTAAATTTATTTTTGCTGATGCTTGCTATAGCGGTGCAATAAGACAAAACAATCGAACCGACAAACCAAATGTTGGAAACATAGTTTTTTTCATGTCTTCAAGAAACAATGAATATTCTATTGAATCCCCCTATTTAGCTAATGGCTATTTTACCAAATATCTATTAAAAGGATTGAGAGGAGCAGCCGATTTAAATCGCGACAAAAAAATAACTGCCTCTGAATTATTCAACTATGTTAGTAATGGCGTAAAAACTCAAACTCATGACAAGCAGCATCCTGTAATGTGAGGTAATTTCCCCGATAATTTAGTGGTGATTCAATACCTTTAATAAATTTCATCACTTATCTTGCATACTTTATCAATCAACGCCAAAAACCTTTTTACCTAATAAACCTCTCCAATAAATTTGCAATAAAACAATAAACATCATGCAACTCTCAATCGGCAC
>DLOI01000008.1:2773-2905 GCA_002477185.1 Alphaproteobacteria bacterium UBA7488
AGACCGTAGAAAAATTAAAAAAACGATTCCTCAAGGAAGCTAAAAATATTTCCAAACTCAATCATCCCGGAATTGTCAAAATCTACGAGGTCTTTGAAGAAAACGAAACTGCTTACTATGTTATGGATTTCA
>DLOI01000111.1 GCA_002477185.1 Alphaproteobacteria bacterium UBA7488
AATTTTCGGCCGCTTCTTGAATCGCACGGCGTTCCACCGCTGTTGAACCGGACGGCACACAAACAACAATTACGGGGCGAGTTAACGTACTACGCCCCAAAGCCTTTTGAATAAAACGCTTAATCATTTCTTCGGCAACATCAAAATCGGCAATCACGCCATCACGCAACGGTCGAATGGCTTGGATTTGTCCAGGAGTACGACCGAGCATTTGTTTGGCTTCATTCCCGACGGCAATCACATGCTTTTTGCCGCGCGCTTCGGCCAAAGCCACAACGGAAGGTTCATTCAGTACCACGCCGTGTCCGCGAACGTAAACCAATGTGTTAGCGGTACCCAAATCAATGGCCATATCCGATGAAAATATATTAAGTAACTTCTTTAAAGAAAAACCTTTAAGCATGATGAACCTTTCTTAAATGCAAAAATTATTGAAACCTTTATTGATTCATACACTACTTGAAAGATAAATACAACTTTTTTTTGCACTTTTTTAACAAAAAGTGTGCCTTTTCGTTTCATAAAAATTCAGTAGGTAATTAATTATTTACAAAGCTCTTTTTGACAACAACCCATTCATTTTATTTTTGAATTTTATTGTTTCTGACTTGTGCCATATGTTGCCGGGGCGCCAATAGCCTTTCATGATTTCGCATAAAAAGGTATGCTCGGAGCATCAAAAAGGTGGGTATTAAAACCCATTTTTTATTAATGTTTAAAAAAAAACGAAAAACGATTATTTAGCGCCACGCCCTATCATGAATCTGACCAGGATTACTACGCATTTTTTCAAAGACTGTCTTTTGCGCAAAAAAACAAGAGATGCCAGTTGGCATTACAGCCCTTTCCCAAGACATCTCACCAGCAGTTCTATCTCCACTTAAGATAAACGATGTGCATTACGCAAAACCGTCAGTTGTTTCATTTTGGCTTTATTGAAATGGCATGAATCATGGCACTGTTTCAATCTATCAGCCTTCATATTCGGTTAGGTTGCAAGTGGAACCATGCGGTCGACGAAATCTTTCAGTGATTTGAAAAAAGAATTTTCTGTTTGGGATTGAGGCACCTTACGCAAAGCAAAAAATTGATTGCGACGTTCTTCAAGCTGCCGTCTTTTTCCCTTTGCCATTCTTGAAGCAGTTGTATTTTTGATTTCGATTTCAGTGTATAACCGTCCGATGCCTTTTTTCATACCATAAGTATTCCAAGACAAAGAAATCTATCAAAGATGTAAAAATAACAAATTGATTTTAATAAATTAATTTAATATTTTTCTTTGCTTTTTGCCTCTGTAATTGTTTTTTTCAATTGCATCTGTTCATTGGCTTGAATTGTTACAATTTCGCGTAGTTGCAAAACCTGTTCTTCCATTAATGCACAATTTTGCGTTAAACGTTCGTTTTGGAGGCGCAAGACCATGTTTTCCTCTTTCAGAGTATTGCTGTGCGTTTTTAGTTTGCCCAAAGCCGTGTAAAGAGCGAGTAATTTGGATAAAATCGGTTGTTTTTTTAATGTTGTTTGCGCTTTTTGCTGTCTTACAGCCGCTAATGTAGACATAGTTATTCCCTTTTAAATTAAAAAAATGAGATATAGATACAAAGATATGGATGAAAGTTATATAATTATTGCCCTTTTGGGGCAAAATACCAAAAAAAGGAATAACAAAAAGAATTGGCATAGGAAAACACGCCGTTAAAATAGGCCTTTAAAACTAAACGCAAAAATGTTACTTTCTTTTGCATGTGTTCTCCTCAACAAAAAGAGTATAAGGTGTTTGTCAGACAACGTCAAGAGGAAAGGGAAAAATTATAATAAATTTGATTTTAGATAAATTATCTCATTCTAACAAATATTTATATGAAGATGATTTAACAAATTTATAACGACAAAAGAAATATGACTTAATAATTCATGCGTGGCGGCATATTGCGCAAACGCACCAAATACGGCTTATAAACTTTATCACGGCTTAGAATATGGCCAATCAGCCAAACGCTTAAAAAATCCGCCGTTTTCATAGCCAGTTGGCGTTTTTCATGTTCTGAAGCAGACACTTCATACTGTTGACGCAATTCGGAAATATTTTTAATAAAAACCTGATGGCTTTTCATATGGTTTTCCAAATCGGGGAAACCGATACGTTCCATTACTTCTTCTTCATGTGAAAAATGGTCACGGGCATAATCATAAGCTTTTTCAAAAACCCATTCCATAGTGGCAAAATCACCCACATTTGCAGCTTCAACGGATTTTTGAACCACCTCGACGAATTCTTTATGTTCGTCATCCAGCGGCTTATAGCCCAATTCCATCTGTTCTCGCCACAAAATTGCCGGCATTCTTCCCCCTTTTTAATTATACATTAAACAAGAAGTGTACCACATCCCCGTCTTGCATAATATACGATTTGCCTTCTTGTCTGAGTTTACCATTTTCTCTAGCCCCCGCTTCCCCATTAAAGGCAACATAATCGTCATAAGATACAACTTCGGCCCGAATAAAACCACGTTCAAAATCCGAATGGATAATACCGGCCGCAGAAGGAGCAGATGTCCCTTTTTTCATAGTCCATGCATGAACTTCCTTTGGCCCGCAGGTGAAAAAAGTTTCCAACCCCAATAAGGTGTATCCAGCTTTAATAATACGGTTTAGCCCTGTTTGTGTCAAGCCCAAAGTTTGCAAAAATTCATTTTGCTCATCCGGATCGGTCAATTGAGCCACTTCAGCTTCAATATTAGCCGAAATAATGACACAGGCATTTCCTTGGCTTATCGCCATATTTTGAACCGCTTTTGAAAATTCGTTGCCCGTGGCAGCATGTTCTTCATCCACGTTGCAAACATACAAAACGGGTTTGGCCGTTAACAAGTACATCTGGTCGAACAATTTGGCAGCATCCGCATCTGTCGGACGAACCGTTTTGGCCAATTTGCCATCGCGCAAAGCCTGTAAAGCCGGTTGCATAACCGCGAGCATGGCCTTTGCCTCTTTATCGCCGGATTTGGCTTTTTTTTCAACCGGCACAATGCGTTTTTCCAATGAATCCAAGTCCGCCAACATTAATTCGGTTTCAATTGTTGCCGCATCGCGTACCGGGTCAACGGAACCTTCCACATGGACAATATCGCCATTTTCAAAACAACGTAGCACATGGATGATGGCATCAACCTCACGAATATTGGCCAAAAATTGATTGCCGAGCCCTTCCCCGCGCGAAGCCCCTTTAACAAGACCTGCAATATCAACAAATTCTAATTGTGTCGGAACCAGCTTTTGCGAATTATCAATTTTACGTAAAACTTCCATACGGTCATCGGGAACGGCAACACGCCCGACATTGGGTTCAATCGTACAAAACGGATAATTAGCCGCCTGGGCATTTACCGTTGATGTCAAAGCATTAAATAAAGTCGATTTACCAACATTCGGCAATCCCACAATTCCACAATTAAAACCCATTTTTTATCCTTCTATATATAAAATATTTATTATGCACATTTTGCACATGTTTGTTCTTGTGCCCGAAAGAAACATGTTATTAATTTTTATAATACACGAATTAAAACAAGATAACAAGCCTTACAATTCTTTATCTTTGGGCAATTTTATGACTAACTTGTTCATAAATGTTTGGTCATCATTCTTGAATAATAATGGCACATTATCGGCAATTTTTTCCAAAACTTCTCTGATACAGACCATATCATTACCCGAAAAATCCGATAAAACCCAAGAAACGACTTGCTCTTTACTGGCGGGTTTCCCAACCCCGATACGCACGCGGTAATAATTTTGTCCCACATGAGAGTCAATACTTTTAAGACCGTTATGACCACCTGCTCCGCCTCCCTTTTTAACTTTGATTTTACACAGCGGCAAATCCATATCATCATGAAACACAATCACGTTTTCCGGCTTGATTTTATAAAAAGCCATTGCCGCCTGGACGGATTCACCCGACAAATTCATAAAAGTTTCGGGTTTTAAGACCAAAACTGTTTGCCCCTCAATTGCTCCTTTAGCCAATAAACCTTTAAATTTCTTTTGGTATGAATCAAACGAATAGCGGCGGACAA
>DLOI01000085.1 GCA_002477185.1 Alphaproteobacteria bacterium UBA7488
CCACCTCCGAAGAAGCGAAAGACCGCGAATTTACCAAAGCTTTGGCCGCGGCGTTGCGTTCTGACCCGGACGCTTTGATGATCGGGGAAATTCGTACGTTGGCTGCAGCGGACTTAGCTTTCCGCGGCGCCTTATCGGGTCACAGCGTTTGGACAACATTGCACGCCAACTCGGCACCGGCCATTATGATGCGTCTAAAGGATATGGGTGTGGAAGATTTTAAATTGCAAGACCCCAGCATTATGAAGGGCATGTTGTCCCAACGGTTGTTCCGTAAAATCTGTCCTTACTGCCGAATTCGTGCCAAAGACCGTTTGGAAAACCCGGCAGTACAACGTTTACGCCAAGCGTATGGCGATATGGGCGTTGAATTATCGTATTTAAGGGGTCCCGGTTGCAAACATTGTGAATACCGCGGCGTGAAGGGACGAACCGTTGTCGGCGAATTTTTGTTGCCCGATGCAACGTTCTTGGATTTGATGATTCGCGGCGAATCCAAAAAAGCCATGGATTATTGGGTAACGGAATTAAACGGGCGCACCTTGCGCGAAGCGGCTCAAGCCCGCATGTTAAAAGGGGTCATTGACATTGACGAAGTCGAGAGATGGACAGGTTTGTTCAATGACATTACAGTTTAAAAGGAGTCTGACCAATGGCCGAAATGCAACCGCCGAAATCCAGCCGCAGTAAAATCGCCCAAAAGGGGATGAGCCGTACAAATGTGCTCAATTATTGGTATGCACGCACGACCGTTCGTATGTATACCAGTGACCGTTTGGCCTTTTATAAAAAGCTCAGAGCCTTATTGAAAAACCGGTTTTCATTGATGGATGCGCTTGACCGTATGTATCAAATCGCTTCCAAAGACGGCAAATCGCCCGATGATACAATGGCCATCGCTGTTGCCGAATGGATGAAAAAAATTCAAAACGGTGAATCTTTTTCCGTTGCACTGCGCGGTTGGGCACCATCAACGGAAATTTTGATGCTGTCCGTCGGTGACGTTGCCAATTTGGAAGAAGCCATCGCCAACACCATTAAAGTGGTTGAAGGGATGAATCGGATGAAAGCCCCTGTTTATAATGCTGTGGGTTATCCGATGTTCTTGATGGTCATGGTTATTTTCTTAATTTGGGGCGTTGGCAAATTCATGGTGCCGCCGATGGTTGACGCCGTTCCGACATTGATTTGGACAGGGTTGGCAGGTTCCTTGGTCGGCTTATCAAATTTCGTGGATAAACACCCGATTGTTTTGTTTGCGACATTGCCGATTATCTTTACGATTATCGTTTTGACTTTTCCGCGTTGGAAATCGGGCATGCGTAAAAACTTTGATAAATTCCCGCCGTGGTCGATTTATCGGATTTTTATTGGCGTTGGTTGGTTATTATCTTTGGCTGCTTTGGTTAAGGCCGGCACACCGGTTTCCAAAGCGTTACGTTCTTTACGCGCTGATGCATCACCATACCTGCTCTACCGTATTGACCGAGCCCTTATTTTCGTTAACAACGGTGATAACTTGGGCAATGCCCTTTATAAAACGGGCCAAGGTTTCCCGGATGAAGAGGTTGTCGGCGATTTGCGCATTTACGCCGAATTGGATAACTTCCCCGAAGCGTTGGAACACTTATCTGACGATTGGTTGGAATCTTCTGTTCAAGATATTGAACAAAAAGCCGCTGTATTGAACGGTATTGCAATTTTGATGATTGCGACCATTATCGCTTGGGTGGTTATGGGTACGTTTGCCATGCAAGACCAAATGGTGTCCGGCATGGGGCTTGGGTCATAACAAAAAGCAAAATAAAAAGGCGCCTTTTTAAGCTGTCCTAAAAAAAATTGGACAGTTTAATCTTCGGGCGCTTTTTCGACACACACAAAATTTTTTATAAATCCGCTTGTATGCAACATAACAGATACAATGCATTTATTAAAAAGTTTTTTTGACAAATTTCCATCCTTCACGTATACTATGGTATCATTAAAAAAAGGAATTGCCATGATTTCCGAAAACTTATTAATTATAAACGGCTTTAAACGAATCCACCAATTCAACGGTAATTCCAGCGTGGTCAATATTTATGAATTGGGGAATAAAGCCTATGCCGTTAAAAAACCCAAAAACGAACAAATGGCTCATTTGTGGCGCATATCTGCCCAAAAAAGCTATGATATGAGCAAAATTTTGGACAACTTAAGTACACCGGTTCAAACATCCGAAATAGAATCCTTTCACAACGATACGTTAATTGAACAGTATTTGCCGGGACAGCGCTTAAATGACCCCTTATACGCATCTTTGCCCGAATCTGAACAAAATCAAATTGCTTATGACATCGCTGTTTTTTTAAATGAATTGCATCAATATCATATGGATGTCATTGAAAATAAAGCGCCGGTCAATCCCGAACCGCTTGGGTATGGAACATCCGCGGTTATTAAGCAGGCCGTCGGAGAAAAAAATTGGGACCTATTTCAATCCAATTTGCAACATATTCGCAACACACAACATTTGGGCAAGCACATCTGCTATACACATCAAGATTTGCGGCCGGATAATGTCCTTTATGATACCGAAACCAAAACGGTAAAAATCATCGATTTCGGGGAAGCGGATAAGGACAAAGATTTCTATTATGATTTTGCTCCGACAATCAGCAAACCCGGATTGTTGCCATGGAAATTGACCGAAAAAACCGTTCAAATTTACAACACATTGGATAAAAAAATCCCTGTTCATATTGAGATTGATTTAGTCCGAGATTTGCAAATCCAACAAATTTTAAAATTGTTCGAAACTAAAATTTTTGATTTAAAATTACAATTGCCGCAAGTTTCCTATACGGCGTTGGGAACTTCTTTTGATACATATAAAGGCAATGTACGTATTGGCGGTATTCCCGAGCTAACGACCAAACAAGCATCCGAATTTTATGAAAATGAATTTAAACCCTTGATTGATGAACGTTTATTCGGACATGCTGACCTGCACAAAAAACACAACTTGCTGCCGAATATTTTGCACCGATACAAATCCAACACGCAAACGCGCGGATGACAGATTCATTAAGATAAGCATAAGTTCCAATCGGATATAAATTTTTTGACAAAATCCGTTTATGATGCTATAATTAAGCTTACACGAACAAACAAATTAAAAGCTATGTTGAAATTAATTCAAATTTTAAAAAAGAGCCAACTGCCTAAAAACGAACAGAAATTTTTAGGGGAAGGATATTTTTCCACAGCTTACTTAACCGAAAAAGACGGCCGTAAAGTTGTCATTAAACACCCACGTAACGGAATGAGTAAAGACCGATGGCAAGATGAAATGGATTTTGCTTATGAAGGGTTAAAAAGCATCGAAAATTTGAATGTGCCCGTTTTTATTCCCAAAATCCTAAAAAAAAGATCAAATTATGTTATTGAAGAATACGCACCGGGCGAACAATTAACGTCGAAATTGTACACTTCGTTAACTCAGGCGGAACAAAATAAAATTGCCCAAGATATCGCTGTCTTTCTCAATGAAATGCATCAAAGCCATCTTCTGATTGAAGAAAATATGAAACCAAGAAGCAGTTTTTCGGATTCGCGTTTCGATCAACAGCTTGAAAAAATGACCGGTTCCAAAATGGCATTGCTTTATCAAAATGTCATGGACGTTTATAAGTTGAACTTTATAGGGCAAACACAATCAATTACACACTGCGATTTACGTTCCGAAAATATTTTATATGATAAAAACACCCAAAAAGTGTCCATCATAGATTTCGGACAAATGGTATGTGGTCAAGACATTTATGCCGATTTTTCACCCACTATATACAAACCGTTAGGATTACCATGGGTATTAACCGAAAAAATCGTCGAACATTATAATAAATTGGAAAAAAGGACACCGATATTCATTGATATCAATTTAGTACGCGATATGCAATTGGCTAAATTGTTCAAAATTTTCTCCGTACAAAACGAAGTTTACAAGGCGTACAAAAATCCTGCCCAAGTCTCGGCTAAAGCACTCCAAGCTGCCTCAAACCTTTTTAAAAGGCAATTTAAACCTCTCATTGAGGAACGTTTGGTCAACCGTCCCAACGACGGACACACCACACTTGAAATGCGTTACAGGCCATATTTATTTAAGGGGCGACCCGCCTTACGCGAAGATTCGAGATAATATTTTCCCCTAAAAAGCATTTGCGCCAAACTCTCTGCCAATAGGCAATATCACTTTTTATTTAATCTCTATGGCTCCTTGACGGATAACCACGGGTTGTTCATCTTTGACATATATAACGGTAGAAGCCTCCCCGTTAAGGGCTGCATCATCTTCCCAAATATAATCTATACCGCTTGGGAATGCATGGCGGATTTCTGCTGCCGTCAAATATTCTTTTTCACCCGAATTGTTAACACTGGTAGCAACCAATACTTTTCCCGTTTCAACCATAACGTCCAATAACGGTGGATAGGCAGGAATTCGAATACCGATATTGGCACTGCCCAACGTAATGCCATCGGCCAAATCCGTGCCGGTACGCTTTTTCAAAATCAAAGTCAAAGGGCCGGGCCAATATTGGCGGGCCAAAGCCTCTTCGCGCGGTGAAAATAAGGCATATTTTTTGGCTGTTGCCAAATCGGGCACAATAATGCTTAAGGGTTTATTATCGCGTTTTTTAAGCGCATATATACGTGCAACAGCCTGTTCGTTTTTCGCATCGCATCCCAAACCGTAAACCGTTTCGGTCGGAAATACCACAACGCCGCCGTCATTAATAACCTGATTGATTTTTGCCATATGCCCTCCGATTGTTGTAACTTTTCTTTAAACTGCCATATTGTTAATTCTACGAGGTTATATATAGGTTATTCAAGCTGTTTTTTCAACAAGGGTTACCCATGTACAGCAATAATCACCGCCAAAATGGCATTAACGATTGTCAGTGCAATAATTCCTATAGTTGACATATATTATCCTTTTGTTGTTTTAATAAGTATAACAAACTTATGCACTATTTGCACGCAAAAACAACGTTTTTGTTCATATTATTTAGCTTGAGGAAAATAAAACGTTCGTTTATAATGGCTTAAAAAATTTAAAGAATTTTATAAAATACAAGGCACAGAGTTTATGGAAATTATAAAAATTACACACAATAAGAAACAATTTTTGGATTTATTATTGTTGGGCGATGAACAAGAAAATATGATTGATGCTTACCTGGAATGTGGGGAAATGTTTGTTTTAAATGAAAATGGGGTTATGGCAGAATGCGTTGTAACTAAAGAAGCAGACGGCATATACGAACTTAAAAATATAGCTGTGTATCCTCAATACCAAAAACAAGGATATGCCAAAAAACTGATTCAGTTTTTATTTGACCATTATAGTGATTGTCAGATGATGTATGTCGGAACTGGAGCGGAAACTTCAACGGTATCCTTTTATGAAAAATGTGGTTTTAAAAAATCTCATGTGGTTAAAAATTTTTTTATTGACAATTATGACCATCCGATATTCGAGGATGGCAAGCAATTAATCGACATGGCTTACCTAAAATGGAAAAGAAATAAATAAAATTTCAAAGGAAATAAAAGGACTTTTTATATCTATAATCACTCTTATATATTAAGTACATTAATCAATTTACTTTTTAATGCATAACTCAGAAAGATAAGAACCAAAAAAACCCCGCTCGTAGTGTACATAATTAAGTACATAAAAGCGGGGTTTGAGCAGGAATCATTTAAGGATAAAAAAGTAATTTAAAGTGATTAGAAACTAGAAGATGCGGGTCCTCATGTAGACTTACTACTTGAGTGATACACATCTTCAACGCTAATGAATGCGAACCTAGAATACCAAAAAAAATAATTTTAAAAGAATAAGAACCAAAAAAACCCCACCCGTGGTGTACATAATGGGTACATAAGGGTGGGGTTTGAGCAGGTAATTAACTTTTAAAATTATTTTTTATTTTTGAAAATGGACTTGCCTGCATACACAGCCGTATCGCCCAATTCTTGTTCAATACGAATCAATTGATTGTATTTGGCCAAACGGTCTGTTCTGGACATGGAACCCGTTTTAATTTGACCACAGTTGGTAGCAACGGCGATGTCGGCGATTGTGGCATCTTCCGTTTCACCGGAACGGTGAGACAAGACGGCGGTGTAACCGGCGCGTTGAGCCATTTGGACAGCCGCCAATGTTTCGGACAAGGAACCGATTTGGTTGACTTTGACCAAGATTGAATTGGCAACGCCTTTATCAATACCCATTTCCAAACGTTTCGTGTTGGTTACGAACAAATCGTCGCCGACGAGTTGGATACGGTCGCCCAATGTTTTTGTGAGCAAATCCCAACCTTCCCAATCGTCTTCGGCCATACCGTCTTCGATGGATTTAATCGGATAGTTGTTGACCAAATCTTCATAGTATTTAACAAGTTCGGCTGACGTAAATGTTTTGCCTTCACCTTCCATGACATATTTGCCATCTTTATAAAATTCGGAAGAAGCCGCATCCAAAGCCAACACAACATCTTCGCCCGGTTTGTATCCGGCAGTTTTGATGGATTCAACGATGAAATCCAAAGCTTCTTTGGCTGAACCGATGTTCGGAGCGAAACCGCCTTCGTCACCGACGTTAGTGTTCATGCCGGCTTTTTTCAAATTAGCACGCAAAGCGTGGAAAACTTCACTGCCCATGCGAATCGCTTCGGCAATGGAAGTCGCACCGACGGGCATAATCATGAATTCTTGAA